>JAEYVD010000209.1 GCA_023432075.1 Pseudomonadota bacterium
CGTCACGACCGCGTTGATGAACGCCGCCTGCTGCACGCCGCGCAGGATCATGAAGTGAAACAGCCAGATCCCCACCGACGCCACCGCGATCGCGATGACGGTGTTGCCGTCGCCGAAAACGGGAAAGAAAGCGCCGAGCGTGGACTTGATCAGCACCCAGTACGACACGTTGCCGATGCAGCTGCCGATCCAGTAGCCGAACGCGGACAGAAAGCCCATGTAGTTGCCAAAGCCCGCCTTGGCGTACGCGAAGACGCCCGCGTCCATGTCGGGTTTGCGCTCGGCCAGCGCCTGAAACACGCGCGCCAGCGTGTACATGCCCGCCCCCGCAATGATCCACGCGATCACCGCGCCGACGACGCCCGTCGCCCCGCCAAAGGTCCTGGGCAGCGAGAAGATCCCGGCGCCGATCATCGACCCCACCACCATGCCGGTCAAGGCAAGCAATCCAAGCTTCTTGGGAGTACTGCTTTCCATCATGCACCTCCAATATTGAGCAAAGACGTGAGCGGGTCGGCCGCCTTGCCGGGCGCTGCCCGGGCCGGCCGGCTCAGCTGCGGGCAACGCGTGAACTGCGGCCTGCGCCGTACACCGTGGTCATCGTGATAAGTAGGGGCACGCCAATGAACGTGCCCGGAATGCCCCACACAAACCCCCAGAAAAAAACAGCAAACATCACCATCAGCGGCGACAGCGCGAATGCGCTGCCGGCAAGCCTGGGTTCCAGATAGCAGCCGTAGACGATCTGGATGCAGTTCAGGACGACGAGCACTGCAATGCTGGTCTGCAGCGATCCCACCTGCACGAACGCGAAGAACGCGGGAAACACCGTCGCCACCAGCGGCCCGAGGAAGGGGATGTAATTGAGCAGGAAGGCGAGCCCGCCCCAGGCGGTCGCCAGTTCCAGGCCGGCATAGATCGCAAACAGCCAGACCGTCACGCCCGTCAGCACGCTTGCGATCGTGCGGATCACCATGTACCAGCGCAGCTTGGCGGCGACCTCGCGCCCGATCGCCATCCAGCGCTGCGCCCGGGCCTCGCCCAGCAGGCGGATCAGCCGCCCCGGCGCCTCGTCCAGCTCGAACAGCCCCAGCGCAATGAACACAAAGGCGATGAAGATCATGCCCAGCATGCTGTTGATCCGCAGCGCCACTTCCTGGATCGCCCGCACCAGCCACGACACGTTGAAGCTGTCCTGGAACATCTGGATCGCCATCGCGCCGTGCGGGTGCAGCGTTTCGGTCTCGAGCGTGAACAGGCGCTGGAAGCGCGCGGCGTTGGCCATGACCCACTGCGCGACCAGGCTGAAACCCCAGGCCGCCAGCGACAGGAACACCACCGACACGACGACCGTGACCACCAGCGCCAGGATGGCGGCAAGCGGCGCCGTCATCCTGCGGCCCAGGTACTGGCGCAGCGGCGCGACCAGGCAGATGACGAACAACGCAAACGCCAGTGGCACGAAGATGGGGCTGGCCAGGTACAGCAGGCCAAGCAGCAGGAGGGCAAAGATGCCGGACAGTGCGAAAGACGTCATCGTGGTATCACCCCATCAACGCGCTTGACCAGATAGGCATAGAACGGATTGGAGGTCAGCCGGGTCAGCGTGTCCATGCCGATCACGAAGGCGCCGACTTCGCCACGCATGGACATCGCGCCCAGGCTGATGCCGAACTCCTCGATGTTGTCCGGATGCGTGCCGTACAGCGCGTCGTCGGTCGGGAACGGCAGCGCCACATGCGACAGCGAATAGACTTCGCGCGGATAGTCCATGCCGATGGCCCGCTCCACGACTGCGGTGGCGTTCGGTTCGATGACCCGCTCGATCATGGCGCTGGACGTGGGGCTGGCGTTGGTAACGAGCGTCAGGCGGTAGTTGCGCTTTTCGCCGGGCAGCGTCCCCGCCAACTGCCAGGCCACGCCGCGGCGAAACAGCGGCCCGAGCTTGGTGGCCCGGTTCAGATCGAACAGCACCAGGTCGCTGCCGTTGGCGGGCAGGCGCGCATACAGTGCGTTGATCAACGCGCGCGTGCTAACGGTGAAATCCAGCACGGAATGGAACGTGATGATGGGCGGCAGCCGTTCCAGGCCGCCCGTGCGCTGCTGCGCGACCAGCCTGTCCTGCAGGGTCTGCGTCAGCTCGAACGACTGGCGGGCCGCGTGGACCGGGAACGAGTTGTACTTGAAAGGATTGAACTCCGGCACGATGCTCAGCCACGCGGCCTTGGCGAACGCGGGCAGGATGGCCGGCAGGCCCGCCAAGCCCGCGAAGCGCGCAAACGACGTGATGCCGACCATCGGCGAGATCAGCACCAGCCGGTCGGGCTTGTCGAGCTTGGGGTTGTCCAGCGCATCCAGCGCGTGCATCAGCGCCAGCGCCCCGCCGTTGGAGAAGCCCACCATGTGCAGCGGCTTGGGCGCGGGCACGCGGCGGCGCGCTTCTCGCACAGCAAGGCGCGTGGCTGCCGACCAGTCCTCCCAATGCGCGTCCGTCAGCCCGCCCGGCACCGTGCCGTGGCCCGGCATCCGGATGGCGATCGCCACGTAGCCGATGGATTGGTAATGGGCGGCGATGTGCCGCAGGCTGTAAGGCGAATCCGTCAGACCATGCAGCAACACCGCCACGCCACGCGGTTCGCCCGCGGGCAGCAGCATGAACGACCGGTTCCAGTCATGCGCGAAATGCTCGGGGTACACCTTGGCGTCCGCAAAATAGCGGTTGCTGTCCACCTTGTCCTCGGGCAGCAGCTTGTCGCCCACGTTCTGCCTGACCAGCGCGAAGAGCTGGTCCTCATGCGCCAGGTAATCGTCCCAGGTGCTGCGGTCGAGCCGCTCGGCGTCCAGCTCCTGCGGCACATAGGTGTGCCAGGCGGCCAGCGGCGGCCCCTGCTGGATGTCGTACAGGCGCACGCCCATGAGCGTGAAGACGATCAGCAACGCCACCCCGGCCCCGATGAACAAGGCCTTGCGCAGCCGGCGCCACCGCGGGCGCTGGACGGCGTCGGTGGGCTTGCCGGTGTTCACTGCGCGGCTCCCGAGGGGGAAGAACCTGTCCCCGCCGGCAGTACGGGCGTGGACGTGGGGGCCGGCGATCCCGCGGCGAGATCGCCCGCCGCGGGCGGCGCGTCCGCCATGACCACTTCCGGCTGCTCGTCCCCGCCGCCCAGCGCCACGTACAGCGACACGCCGTTCTGCAATTGCGAGGCCCGCAGCGTCAGCATCTGCTGCTCCGCGTTGAACAGGCCGCGCCGCGCATCGACGACTTCCAGATAGATGGAGATGCCGTTCATGTAGCGCAACTCGGCGGTTTCAGCCAGCCGGCGCTGCGCCTGGATCGCCGTCTCCTGCGCGGTGACCTGTTCCTGGAATCGCTTGCGGTTTTCCAGAGCGGTCGCCACTTCGCTGAACGCGGTCTGCACCGTCTTGCGGTAGTTGGCGACCAGCTCGTCGCGCTGCGCCGTGGCCAGGTCCACCGCCGCCCGCCGCTGCCCGTAGTCGAAGATCGGCCACCCGATCCCCGCGCCGATGTTCCAGATCTGGCTGGGCGAGGAGAACAGGTCCGACAGCTCGGTGGACGCGTAGCCCAGCGATCCGGTCAGCGCAATGCGCGGAAAGAGTGCCGCGCGCGCCGCGCCGATGTTGGCATTGGCGCTGCGCAGGCGGTTTTCCGCCTGCCGGATGTCCGGCCTGACCACCAGCAGCGAAGACGGCAATCCGGGGCTAAGCGCATCAAACTGCCCCGCGGCCTCGATGGGCTGGCCAGCGGCCATCTCGTGCTGCAGGTCTTCGCCGACCAGCACCCAAAGCCGGTTCCAATGCCCCGCCGTGGCGCGCTGCCATTCGGCTAGCTGGGTCTGCGCCTGGGTCAGCAGGATGGCGGACTGCTCGAAGTCGACGCGCGACGTGACGCCGGCGTCCAGGCGGTCCTTGGCCACGCGAAGCGCATAGCTGCGCGTCTCCACCGTGCGCTGCGCCAGCGCGATGCCCTCTTCGCCCGCCTGGGCGTCGTAATAGGTCGAGGCCACGTTCGCGATCAGCGACAGGCGGAACGCGCGCCGGCCCTCCACCGTCGCCAGGTACTGCTGCAACGCCGAGGCGGTCATATTGCGCACCCGCCCCCAGAAGTCCAGCTCAAACGACGAGACCATCACCTGCGCGTTGAACTGATTGAATTGCACGGTCTGCCGTGACCCGGCCAGCGCCGGGTCCAGCACGGTCAGCGGCTGCTGGTTGCGCGACGCCGCCGCGCCGGCGTCCAGTTGCGGAAGCTGATTGGCGCGCTCGATGCGGTAGAAAGCGCGGGCCTGCTCGATCCGGGCCGTGGCCGCTGCCAGGTCCTGGTTCAGCTCCAGCGACCGTGCAATCAGGCGCTTGAGCTGCGCATCGCCAAAGAACTGCTCCCAGGTCACGTCCTGCGCCGCCTTGGCATCCGGGGGGACCTCGCCCGGGAACATGGCGGGCGTGGCCACTTCGGGCCGGCGGTGCTCGGGCGCAAAATTGCACGCGGACAGCCCACCGATAAGCAGCGCGGCGGCGGCAATGCGGGCGGGGGTCATGGATTCTCTCCCCGCTCTTCGGCCTTGGCCGGACCGCT
>JAEYVD010000220.1 GCA_023432075.1 Pseudomonadota bacterium
CGAGGTCGCGGGTGGGCGTGGCGGCCGGGAACACGCCGCGCCAGATGCGCGCGCGCAGGTCCTGGTCGGGAAACGGGAACTGCACGACAAAGCGCAGCCGCCGCAGGAATGCGCTGTCCAGGTTGGATTTCAGGTTGGTGGTCAGCACCGCCAGGCCGCGGTACGACTCCATGCGTTGCAGCAGGTAGCTGATCTCGATGTTGGCGTAGCGGTCATGGCTGTCCTTGACCTCCGACCGCTTGCCGAACAGCGCGTCCGCTTCGTCAAAGAGCAGGATCGCGCCGCCGTCCTCGGCGGCTTCGAACAGGCGCCGCAGGTTCTTTTCGGTTTCGCCGATGTACTTGCTGACCACGGCGGACAGGTCGATGCGATACAGGTCCAGCCCCGTCTCGCGCGCCAGGGCCTCGGCGGCCATGGTCTTGCCAGTGCCGCTTTCGCCGGTGAAGAGGGTGGCAAGGCCCAGACCGCGCGATTGCACCGCCGCAAATCCCCAATCCTGGTGGACGCGGTAGCGCTGGCGCAGATGCGCCGCAATCTGGCGCAATACCGCCAATTGCGGCTCGGGCAGCACCAGGTCATTCCAGCCTGCCGCCGGGGTCAGGCGCTGGGCCAATCCGTCCAACCGGCGGCGGCTGGCTTGCGCACAACCGTGCCACAGCACGGCGGCCGGGTCGGCGCCGTCCGCTTGCAGCGCGGGCGCCAGCGCGGCGGCGGTCAGTTGCAGGGTGCGCGAGTCCAGGCCGAACTGGCTGGCCGCCTGGTCCAGCGCCGGGCCCGCGCGCGCGGCCGCCTGCGGTCCCAATGCTTCCCGCCACAGGGCGCGGCGGTCCGCCTCTTGCGGCCGCATCACGGCGTAATGACGCGACGCCGCGCGCAAGGTGACCGGCTCGCGCACACCCAGAAGGCACAGGCCGCCGGCCTGTTCCACCAGATGCCGCGCCGCGGGCGGCAAGCCGTCGGTCGCGTCGACGTACAGGGCGGCGCCCAGCAGCACGGCCTCGCGCTGCCAGAGCGTCAGCATGGCGTTGCGCTCCGCCGCGTCCGCCGGCACGTCTTCGGCGGCCAGCGCCAGGCACGCCAGCCCGGCGGCATGCGCGGCGCGCGCCGCCACGTCCTCGTGCGCGCCGGCATCGTCGCCTTCCAGCACGAACACGGGCAATGGCGTGCCTTGCGCGTCGGTGACCTGCGCGGCAATCTGCTGCGCTGCCGCCTCGTGCGCGGGCGCGGCGTGGGCCAGGGGCAGCGCCGGACGCAACAGGGGGCGAAGGCGCGCGTCGGGTTCGTTCAACCCGGCCAGATAGTGCAGCACGCGTTCGTCGATGCGCAGCCGCGCGGTGCTCAGATCGGCGGTGTCGTCCACCTCCAGCAGACGCCAGCGGCGCAGCGGGCGTTGCGGCGACAGCGCGCTCCAGTGCGCGCCTTCAAGCTCGGCCAGCGCCAGCGCAAAGCAGGCGTGGCGCTGGCCGCCGCTGCGGCCGTTTGCATGCGCGCAAAGGTCCGCCAGCACCGCGTCCATTTCGATCCCGGCGCACAGCAGCAGCAGGTCGCGCTCGAACGCGGACAGGCCGAAGATGGCCGTCAGCTGATCGATGGCCGCGTCGCCGTCCATGGCCGCGCGCGCCTGGGCGAGCTGTTGCGCGCCGTGCCGGGGCGGCCGGCTGCCGGGCTTGCGCAGCCGTGTGCGCAGCCGCGTGAATTCCGCGGCCAGCAATTGCTGGTTGGCTTCGGTCCAGCCGATGGGCGCGCGCGCATTCATGGCAGCTCGATCTGGCGGTCAAGGTAGCGGACGGGAACCGACTCGCGGTCCACCAGCGGGCTTTCGATGCCGTCGACCCGCAGGCGCGCCAGCAAGCGCGTGCCCGCTGGCGGCGCGTCGCGCCATTCGAAGATGAGCGCGCTGGCGGGCGCGGCGGCAGGTTCGGCGGGCAGTTCCCGGTCTCCCAACAGCAGGCTGGCGGCCTGGCCGGGCAAGAGCGGCGGGTCGATGCCGAGCGTCATGCGCACCGTGCCGCCGTTGCGCGTGGCCGAGGCCGGCGGCAGCACGGGTTCGGGCGCCAGCACCAGCGCAAGCTGATTGCTGTCGCGCGGCAGGCCGGTATCGGCGGCCTGCACGCTGGCATGCACGCGGTACAGGCCGACAGGCAGGTCCGCCGGCATCGTCAGCCGCAGCCAGGTGTCCGTGCCGGCCTCGACGGGCACGTTGCGCTCGGCGTTCAGCGTCGAGTGGCGCAGGGTGACCCGCCGCGCCAAACCGTCCAGATGATGCCCCGCGAGCGTCACGGATCCGCCCGGCACGGCTACCGGCTGCCTGCCGGCCGGTTGCACGGACAAGAGCGTGGGCAGCGGGGGCGTCAGGCCGGGAAAGACCAGCACGCCCCGGTCGCGCGTCGTGCCGGGGATGGCCTCGCCGCGGGTCAGCACGGGCAGGGCGCCGCGCGCGGGCCGGCGCGATTCGATCAGCACCACCGACACCTGGAACGCCGCGGTCGGCCGGTAGTGGGCTTGAAGCGCGGACCAGAGCCGCGACATCTCTTCGGCGCCCAGCGCCGCGGGCGTGATCTTCAACAGTTCGATCTGGCTGGCCAGGTCCGCGCCGCGCAGGCTCTGGTACACCGTGGGCAGGATGGCGCCGTCGACCACGTCCGGATCCAGCGCGCGGCGCACGGCCTCGCGCGGCAGCACGGCCGACTCGTGCAGCAGTTGCAGCGCGTACCCCAGCAGCACTTCGGCCTGCAGCTCGGCGCGGCCATAGGCCGTCAGCAGATAGTGCAGGTCCAGGGCCAGCGGCGGATTGGCGATGCGGTCGCCGCCGGCATCGCGCGACGGCAGCGCCGCATTGCGCCACGCGGCGTTGGGCGTGACCTGATGCAGGAACAGGTTCAGCTGCGGGTCTTCCTGGTTGTCAAGCGACACGGCGTCGGGGGCCAGCGCGGACACCTTGACGCCCGCGCCCAGCGTGTCCGTCACGGCGTGGTCGATCATGCCCGAGTCGAGCAGGTCCTTGATGACGGCTGTGACCGCCGCGATGGCCAGCGCGTTGCTCATGGCAGCCCCGCGCGCCGCGCGGCCAGGTAGTCGCGCAGCGAGAGCGCGGACGATCGCGGGGCAGCCGCCACGCGCGGGGGCGGCGGCGCGACCTCAAGGCGGTCGATGGTGATGTGCACGTCGGGCGGGGACGGCTGCGCGGCAGGACGAGACGCTGGTGATGCGGCGTCGCGCCGTGCGGCATGGACGGGCAGCGATTCTGCGGCGGCCGCGTTGGGGGCGGCCGCATTGAGGGCGGCCGATGCGTGGGCGGCATCGGTGACCGCATGCGCGGCGACCACCGGTGTTGCGGACTCGGTGCGAGCGGGCGGCGCCCCGCTTGCGGAAATGGGCCGTTGCGCCTCAAGGGAGATTGAATCCTGATCGCCCGGATCGGGCAGGAGCGGGCTGCGTAATGGCTGGGGCGCCGCGTCCGTGCGCTGCGGCGAACCGGACGTTCGCATACCGGCATCGGTGACTGGCGCGTCAGCAATGAAGTGCCTCTGCGGCATCGCCGCTTCGCGCCCGGAGGCGCGTGCATGCACGGCCGCCGCCTTGTCGGCATGTCTGTATGCGCCGAAAGCCGCCCCTTGTGAAAACCGCTGCCCCAAACCGTTCCCGGCGTCCACCAAGCCACGCCCGGCCTGCGCTGCCGAATCGTGCCCGGCAAGGTGAGTTTCCTGACCCTGCCCATCCGCGTGCAACGGGTCCCGCGGCACAACGCCATGCAGCGCCGCCGCCAGTGGCGAAGGCGCGCTGCGCAGGCGCGGCGCCGTGCCCAGGCTGCGGCTGGCAAGCTGGCGCAGGAAGCCGCTCATGGCACGGCCTCGCTGTCGGCCAGCGCCAGGTAGGCGGCGCGCCGGGCCGGGCCCAGCGCCAGCACCTGCGGCTCGGTCCAGCCGTAGGCGCGCGCCAGGCGATGCACGTCCCGCAACAGGCCGCGCGCGCACAGGCTGATGTCGTCCCACAGGCAGATGTCGGCATCCAACGCCGCCGTCCAGGCGTGCGCGCAGTCGGCGCAGCGCAAAGACAGCGCGATGTTGGCGGCGGGGTCCAGCGCCTCCATGCGCGCCTCGATGTCGTCCAGCGCCGCGCCTTGCGGCAGGCTGGCCTCGGGCGGTGCGCCGATGCGGCACGCGCGCAGCAACACGGCAAGCGCGGCTTCGCTGTCGGCGGCCATCGCCGCGTGCGCCTGGTCCCGGCTGCTGGGCAGGCGCCAGGCGGCGCCGTGCGCGTCGAACATGGGTTCGGCGGACCCGTGCTCCGGCGGCGCGGGCAGGGTCTCGATCAGCGCGGCCAGATCCAGGTCGAACGCCATCGCCGCGCCGCATGCGGGGCAATCGGCGCAGGCTGGCAGCCGCGCGCCGAACGTCGCGCGCCGCAGACGCAGCAATGCCAGCGTCCGCCATCCGACCGGCCGTGACGCTGCCTCCTCGCCGGGCATCGCCACGGCCAGCGCGCGCAGGCCACGATCTATCGGGTGGCAGTCACGGCCTGCCTCCCACAACGCAAGAATCTGCGATTCGATCAGGGCGTTCATCGCGGCGCTCCATCAGGCTGGCTCGACAAAGCTCGGTTCGGACGGC
>JAEYVD010000237.1 GCA_023432075.1 Pseudomonadota bacterium
ATCACGACACAGAGCGCTGCGCGGCCCCGCGACACGCCAACCTCGCAGGAGGAGACAACATGAACCGCAAGCCGATCTTCCATCTGGCGGGCTGGGCCGCCGCGCTGAGCATGCTGGCCTGTACGGCGGCCGTCGCGGCGCCATCCCCGCAACCCGACGCCTGGCCCGCCGCGGGCAAGCCGATACGCATGGTCGTGCCGTTTCCGGCGGGGTCGGGGTCGGATTCGCTGGCGCGCATGCTGGCGGCCAAGGTGTCGCAGCAGACAGGCGCCTCCGTCATCATCGACAACAAGCCGGGCGCGGGCACGATGATCGGCGCGCAGGACGTCGCGCGCGCCAAGCCGGACGGTTATACGCTGCTGTACACCATCGTGGTCACGCACACGCAGAATCCGCACCTCTACAAAAAACTTCCGTACGACCCGGTCAAGGACTTCACGCCGGTCCTGCAGGCGGTCAGATCGGCCACCGTACTGGTCGCCAACAACAACGCGCCGTTCTCCACGACCGCCGAGCTGATCGCCTACGCCAAGGCGAACCCAGGAAAGCTCAACTACGCCTCGTACAGCGCCGGATCGACCTCGCACCTGAATGGCGAGATCCTCAAGATGAAGACGGGCACCGACATCGTCCACGTGCCATACAAGGGCACCGCCGACGCCAGCCGCGCGCTCTTGGCGGGCGACGTGCAGGTCTACTTCGACGGCACCGCCACGGCGGTCGAGAACGCCCGCGCCGGCAAGGTCAAGCTGCTGGGCCCGGCGACGGACCGGCGCCTGAGCGTGCTGCCCGAGCTGCCCACGCTGGAAGAGCAGGGGATCGAGGGACTGAACATCGTCGGCTGGCAAGGCATCTTCGGTCCGGGCGACATGCCGCCCGCACTGGCCGAGCGCGTCGCCCAGGTGTTTCGCGCCGCGCTGGAGACCCCCGAAATCACCCAGACCATCCTGTCGCAGGGCAACGAGGTCAGCGGCGCTGGGCCAAAGGAATTCTCGGCCATCGTGCAGCGTGACAGCGCGCGGTGGGGCGACGTGATCCGCCGGATCGGGCTGGTATTGGAATAAGGCTGACGGGCCCGCGGGCCCTGGGAGACAACGATGCACGATGTAGTGATACGCGGCGGCACGCTGGTGGACGGTTCGGGCGCCAGCGCCCGGGCGGGCGACCTGGCCATTGAAGGCGGCAGGATCGTCCAGGCCGGCGGCAAGGCGGGCGCGGCGCGGCGGGAGATCGACGCGGCGGGCGCGCTGGTGACGCCGGGGTGGGTCGACATCCATACCCATTACGACGGGCAGGCGACATGGGATCCGTATCTCAGCCCGTCGACGTGGCATGGCGTCACCACCGCCATCATGGGCAACTGCGGCGTGGGCTTTGCGCCGGTCAAGCCCGACCGGCGCGAATGGCTGATCAAGGTGATGGAAGGCGTCGAGGACATTCCGGGCTCGGTGCTGTCCGAAGGCATCGAATGGGACTGGGAGACGTTCCCCGAGTACCTGGACGCGCTGGACCGGCGGCCCAAGGCGCTGGACATCGGCGCGCAGATTCCGCACAGCGCGGTGCGGGCATACGTGATGGGCGATCGCGCCATTCACCACGACGAGGCCTCGCCCGCGGACCTGCTGGCCATGCGCGAGGTCGTGCGCGCCGCCTTGCGGGCAGGCGCGGTCGGCTTTTCAACTTCGCGGACGTTTCTGCACAAGTACGACGAGCGCAAGTATCCGCCAGGCACGTTCGCCACCGGCGAAGAGATCAGCGCGCTGGGATCGGTCATGGGCGAGGTCGGCCACGGCGTGTTCCAGATGACGGCCAACCATCCCGCGATGGAAGGCGAGATCCCCTGGCTGGAACAGCTCGCCCGCCACAATCGCCTGCCGGTGTTGTTCAACCTTCAGCAGACCGACGGCGCGCCAGATGTCTGGAAGCAGATCGTGCGCACGCTGGACAAGGCGCGCGACGAAGGCGTGCCGCTCCTGGCGGGCATCAGTGGCCGGCCGCTCGGCATCCTGTTCTCCTGGCAGAGCTCGCTGCACCCCTTCATTGCCCATCCGACCTATCAGGCGCTGCACGCGCTGCCCCTGCCGGAAAAGCTCGCGCAGCTACGCGATCCGCAGGTCCGCCAGAAAATCATGAGCGAGCAGCGCGGCTTGCTGGACCGCCGGGCCGAAACGCTATTCAGCAGCTTTCACAAGATCTACCGGCTGGGCCAGGATCCCGACTACGAACCGCTGCCCGAAGACAGCGTGGCGGCCATGGCGGCGCGCACGGGCCGCCCGCCGCTGGAACTGGTGTACGACCTGATGCTGGAGAACGACGGCCGGGCGATTCTTTATTACCCGTCCTTCAACTACGCCTATGAAAACCTGGATCACCTTCACCAGTTGATGCAGCACGCCAACACCGTGAACAGCCTGTCCGACGGCGGAGCGCATTGCGGCTACATCTGCGATGTCAGCATGCCGACCTTCATGCTCAGCCATTGGACCCGAGATCGCCGCCGCGGCCCGCTTCTGCCGCTGGAACACGTGGTGCGCCGGCAGACCCGCGACACCGCGCTGGTGTATGGCTTGCACGATCGCGGGCTGTTGCAGCCGGGGTTCAAGGCCGACATCAACGTCATCGATCCCGACGCGTTGAAGGTCCACTGCCCGGAAATGGTGTTCGACCTGCCGGGCGGCGGGCGCCGGCTGGTGCAGCGTGCCGATGGCTACGCGGCCACGCTGGTCAACGGCCTGCCGATCTTCGAACGCGGCCAGGCCACGGGCGAGCTGCCAGGCAAGCTGCTGCGCGGCGCCGGACCGCAACGCGGCTAAGCATCCGGGCATTCCCGAATATATTGACCGTACCAATTAATCCACTGGAATTTCTCATTTGTGGCGCAGGATTGCGCTCCCTATGATCGGCAGGGTTGCTTCACCCGCAACCCAAAAATCAAGGGGAAAAAAATGAAAAAGTGGAAACTGGCCGGTGCGGCGCTGGCTGTGCTGTCCTGCGTGGCCACGGCCTCAGGCGCGCAAACCGCCTATCCGAAGGGCCCGGTCACGCTGGTTGTGCCTTTCGCGCCCGGCGGGTCGACGGACGTGATCGGACGGCTTCTGGCCGAGCGGCTGGCGGTGGCGCTCAAGCAGCCGGTGGTCGTTGAAAACCGATCGGGCGCCGGCGGCAACATTGGCGCGGCGATGGTGGCCAAGTCCGCGCCCGATGGCCAGACGCTGCTCTTTGGCACGACGGGCATCCTGGCCATCAACGAGTTCCTGTACAACAACCCGGGCTACAAGGCCGACCGCGACCTGAAACCCGTGGCGTACACCGCGTCCATCAGCAACGTGCTGATCGTGAACAACGACATGCCGGTGTCCAGCGTGGACGACCTGATCAAGCTGGCCAAGGCCAACCCCGGCAAGTATTCCTTTGCGTCCTCGGGCGCGGGCAGCTCCACGCACCTGTCGGGCGAATTGTTCAAGAACATGGCGGGTGTGGACCTGATGCACGTGCCGTACAAGGGCAGCGGCCAGGCGCTGGTGGATCTGGTCGGCGGCCAGATCAACATGATCTTCGACAACGCCCCGTCGGCGGTGCCGCTGGCGCAATCCGGCAAGGTCAAGGCGCTGGCTGTCACCAGCACCACGCCGCTGTCGGTGCTGCCGGGGATTCCGCCGTTGACCGAGGCGGGCCTGAAGGGATACGAGTCCTTGTCCTGGACCGGCGTGGTCGCACCCGCCGGTACGCCGCAGGCCGTAGTGGACCGGCTCAACAAGGAGGTCAACGCGATCCTGGCCGACGAGGCCGTGCGCAAGAAGCTCACCGAGCTGGGCGCGCAGGCCACGGGCGGCTCGCCCCAGGACTTCACCGCGCACATCGAAGCCGAACGCGCCAAATGGGGCAAGCTGGTGAAGGAAGCGAAGATCGCGGTGCAGTAGCCACCGGCGGCGCAGGCGTCAGACACCGGCTGGCGCCGCCTTCCTGGTCCTTTTCCCCGACACCTTCACCCCCGCCGGCACCGGCTTTTCGTTGATCACGTCCCGCATGTACTGCAGGAACAGCTCCGAACTTGCCGACAGCGACCGCAGCCGCCGCGTAATCAAACAGACCTCGCGCGACAGCCGCGGCGAACTCAATTCCCGAAACACGAACGTGCCCGGTTCGCTCCCCCGCGTCTGCGGCGGCGCGATGGAACTTGCCGCCAGCGCCGGCAGAATCGAGTAGCGCGCGCCGCCACGCAGCACGGCGTGTAGCGACGACGTTCGCGACACTTCATCGTGCTGCTGCTCAAAGAACCCCGGCTTGCCGGCATGCGCGCGCAGGAACGCCCCGATGCCCGTGTCCTCGGTAAATCCCACATATTCCGCCGGGTCCAGGTCAGCCCACTTCAAGGGCTTTGCGCCTTGCGCGTACGGATAGGACGCCGCGCAGATCACGCCGTAGCGGTCCTCGAACAGCGGCGTGTAGACCAGCTCGTCAAAGCC
>JAEYVD010000251.1 GCA_023432075.1 Pseudomonadota bacterium
AAGAACGATGTGTTCTTGCGCGCCCTGATGCGCGAACCCGTGCCTTATACCCCCATCTGGCTGATGCGCCAGGCGGGCCGCTATCTGCCCGAGTACCGCGAGACGCGTGCGCGTGCGGGCTCGTTCATGGGCCTGGCGCAGAATCCGGACTTTGCCTCGGAAGTCACGCTGCAGCCGTTGGAACGCTATGACCTGGACGCGCCCATCCTGTTCTCGGACATCCTGACCGTGCCGCACGCGATGGGTCTGGGGCTGGACTTCGCCGAAGGCGAGGGCCCGCGTTTCGCGCATCCCATCCGCACCGAAGAGGACGTCGCGCGCCTGGCGGTGCCCGACATGGACAAGCTGCGCTACGTGTTCGATGCGGTCAGCACCATCCGGCGCGATCTTGACGGCAAGGTGCCGCTGATCGGCTTTGCCGGCAGCCCCTGGACCATCGCCTGCTACATGGTTGAAGGCAAGGGCAGCGACGACTACCGCCTCATCAAGACCCTGCTGTACTCGCGCCCGGATCTGCTTCATCGCATCCTCGAGATCAACGCCGAAGCCACCCTGCAATACCTGAATGGCCAGATCGCCGCGGGCGCTCAGGCCGTCATGCTGTTCGACAGCTGGGGCGGTGTGCTGGCCGATGGCCTCTTTCAGCAGTTCTCGCTGGCCTACACGAAGAAGGTCGTGGCGGGCCTGACCCGCGAGCACGAAGGCCGGCGCGTGCCCGTCATCGTGTTCACGAAGGGCGGCGGCCAATGGCTTGAAGATATCGCGGCCTGTGGCAGCGACGCCGTGGGCCTGGACTGGACGGTGGATCTGGCGGCGGCCCGCCGGCGCACCGGGGATTCGGTCGCGTTCCAGGGCAACCTGGATCCGATGGCGCTCTTTGGTGGCGCCAGCGCCATCCGCAAAGAGGCGCGCCGGGTGCTGGACGCGTTCGGACCGGTGGGCAAGGGCGGCCATGTGTTCAATCTGGGGCATGGCATTTCCCGCTTCACTCCGCCAGAAGCGGTAGCTGAATTGGTCGATGAAGTCCACCAACACAGCCGCGCCCTGCACGCGTAAGTAAGTGAACGCTTCGGCCCGCAGGGCCGAAGCAAGCAGGCCGCGAAGGCGACTTGTGCACAATAAATTCAGCCTCGGGGAAAACCCTTCCCAAGCTGGCTTACATTCTTGAAACCGGCCTCAAGTGCCTGTTTTATATCGGAAAATGTCGCTTATCAACAGGGATGCAATAGTTTGTGCATTCTTGCCATATTCCATTTTCTGATGTTGCTCTTGCCTTTTCCCCAAAGTTATCCACAGGCGTCGGTGGATCAACGGCGCCCCGGCAGGCGACAATCCTTCAGCGCCGCCCCGTGTGCGGCTCATCCTTTCGGCTAGTCCTATTTCAGTAGATGAATGTCCCCCGATTCCCAGTCTGACGCGCAAGCGAAATCCGACCCCGTAGCGGTGTGCTGGGTGCGTGTGGCGCTGGACGTGCCGTTGCCCGGCCCGTTCGATTACCGCAGCGACGCGCCGATCGCCGTCGGCCTGCGGGTGATCGTTCCGTTCGGCCGGCGCAAGTTGATCGGGGTGGTCGTCGACAATCCCGCCGAGCCTTCTTTCGAGCCCAAGCAGATCCGGCCGATCGAGGCGGTGCTGGACGATCTGCCGCCGTTTGACGAGGCGTGGTTGCGCATGGCGCGCTTTGCCGCGGACTACTATCAGCGGCCCCTGGGCGAAGTGATGTTGCCGACGCTGCCGCCGCCGCTGCGCAAGCCCACGTCCTATCAGGGCAAGCGGTCCGGGGACGGGCCCGTGGCGCGCATGGATGCGCGCAAGCGCAAGACCGTGCGCGCGCCGGCCACGCCCGACCAGCCGCCCGCGCTGAACGACGCGCAGGAAGCCGCGGTGCAAGCCATTGGCGCGCTGGATGGATTCAAGCCGGTGCTGCTGCATGGCGTGACAGGAAGCGGCAAGACCGAGGTCTACCTTCGTGCCGCCGAAAAGGTCCTGGCGGCAGGGCGGCAGGTGCTGTTGCTTGTCCCGGAAATCAACCTGACGCCGCAGCTCGAAGCCGCGCTGCGGGCGCGCCTGGAGTCGCTGGTCGGCCCCGAGGGGTTGGCGGTCATGCACAGCGGCCTGTCCGACGGCGAGCGGCTGCAGGCCTGGACCCGCGCCCATCGCGGCCAAGCCCGCATGCTGCTGGGCACACGCATGTCGATCTTCGCGCCGCTGACGCAGCTGGGGCTGATCGTGGTCGACGAAGAACACGATGCGTCCTACAAGCAGCAGGACGGACTGCGTTATTCGGCGCGCGACCTGGCCGTGTGGCGCGCCCACGATCTGGACATCCCGGTCGTGCTGGGCTCGGCCACGCCGTCGCTGGAAACCTGGCAGCACGCCGAGCGCGGCCGCTACCTGCGCCTGACGCTGCCGGGCCGCGCCCGATCCAGCGAACTGCCCAAGATCCGGCTGGTGGACACGCGCCGCCTGCAAATGAAGCAAGGCCTGTCGCCGCAGCTCGTCGAGGCCATCGGCCAGCGGCTCGAGCGCAAGGAACAGGTGCTGATCTTCCTGAACCGGCGCGGCTATTCGCCCGTCCTGCACTGCCAGTCCTGCGCGTGGGTCAGCAACTGCCCGCGCTGCACGGCCTTCACCGTGCTGCATCGCACCGACGGCCGCGGCCATCGCCTGCAATGCCATCACTGCGGTTACCAGGCCCCCGTGCCGCGCGCCTGCCCCGAATGCGGCGACCAGGACTTGGCGCCGATGGGCCGCGGCACCCAGCGTGTCGAGGAACACCTGGCCGAACTCTTTCCCGAGGCGCGCATCCTGCGCATCGACGCCGACAGCACCCGCAAGAAGGGCAGCGCCGAGGCGCTGTTCGCGTCCGTGCACGCGGGCGAGGTCGACATCCTGGTGGGCACGCAGATGGTGGCCAAGGGCCACGACTTTGCGCGGCTGGGACTCGTGGGCGTGCTGAACGCGGATTCGATGCTGTTCGCCCATGATTTCCGCGCGCCCGAGCGCCTGTTCGCGCAGTTGATGCAGGTGGCCGGCCGCGCGGGCCGCCACCAGGGCAACGGCGAGGTGCTGATCCAGACCGGCTATCCAGAGCAACCCGTATATCAGGCCCTGCTGCGCCACGACTACGCAGGATTTGCGCGCCATGCGCTGCACGAGCGCGAAAGCACCGGGCTTCCGCCCTTCGTTTACCAGGCGCTGCTGACCGCCGAAGCGCGCGAGCTCAAGGTGGCCCAGGCGTTCCTGGAGCAGGCGCGCGTGCTGCCCGAAGGCGAGTGGGCCGCCGATTTCCCCGGCATGGACGCGATCATGCTGTATGACCCCGTGCCGCTGCGCGTGGTGCGCGTGGCCAACATCGAGCGCGCACAGCTGCTGGCCGAAAGCAGCAGCCGGCCGGCCCTGCAGGCGTTTCTGGCTTCGTGGTCGCACCACCTGCCTTATCTGGCCAACGAGGCACGCGTGCGCTGGCAGCTCGAGGTCGATCCGCTGGAAATCTGATGGCCTCTGCGGCCACCCGCCGATGCGCCATCGACCCGATTGTTCTATGATCGTCTTCCTCTATTGGCACCGGCGTGGCACATCCGCTGCGGCGGCTGCGCCCGTCCCCTTTTTCTCGCGTTTTCCGGCCCGCTGACGGGCAGCGGCAAGCCTTCTGCTTGCCGGCTGCCAGGCATGGCCGCCGCGACGCATGACGATCTGAATCTCCAATGTCCGCAAGCGAACCGATTGGCCACGGCATGAATCCCGCGCAGCGGGAAGCGACGCTCTACCTGGACGGCCCCTGCCTGGTCCTGGCGGGCGCCGGCAGCGGCAAGACGCGCGTCATCACGCAGAAGATCGCGTATCTGCTGCGCGAATGCGGGTACATGGGCCGCAACGTGGTGGCGCTGACCTTCACCAACAAGGCCGCGCGCGAAATGGACGAGCGCGTGAAGACGCTGGTGGACCGCAAGCTGTCCAAGGGCCTGATCATCAGCACCTTCCACTCGCTGGGCGTGAAGATGCTGCGCGAAGAAGCGCGCAACGCAGGCTTGAAGCCCACGTTCTCCATCCTGGATGCCGACGACGCCATGTCGATCATCCAGGAACTGCTGGCGACCACCGACAAGGCCCGCCTGCGCCACGTGCAGGGCATCATCTCGCTTTGGAAGAACGCGCTGATGGAGCCTGACGATGCCGCGCGTGAAGCCATCACCCCGGGCGACGTCGAAGCCGCCAACGTCTATCGCAGCTACGCCGCCACGCTGGCCGCCTATCAGGCGGTCGACTTCGACGACCTGATCCGCATTCCCGCGCAGCTGCTGGCCAGCAACGAAGAAGTGCGCACCCGCTGGCAGAACCGCGTGCGCTACCTGCTGGTCGATGAGTACCAGGACACCAACGTGTGCCAGTACCGGCTGGTGCAATTGCTGACGGGCTCGCGCGCCATGTTCACCGCGGTGGGCGACGATGACCAGGCCATCTATGCCTGGCGCGGCGCCACCATCGAGAACCTGGCCAAGCTGACCACCGACTACCCCAACATCAAGCTCATCAAGCTTGAACAGAACTACCGCTCGGTGCAGCGCATCCTGGCGGCGGCCAACCACGTCATCGAAAAGAATCCCAAGCTCTTCGAGAAAAAACTGTGGTCCGAGCTGGGCGTGGGCGAACCCATCACGGTGGCGGCCATGGACGGCGAGGAGCAAGAGGCCGAGTCCATCGCCATGAAGGTGTCGGCGGCGCGCTTCGAGCGCCAGGCCCAGTGGAAGGATTTCGCGATCCTGTACCGCAGCAATCATCAGTCGCGCATCCTGGAACAGGCGCTGCGCAACCTGAAGATCCCGTACACGATTTCCGGGGGCCAGAGCTTTTTCGACAAGGCGGAAGTGCGCGACATCCTGGCGTATCTGCGCGTGCTGGCCAACGACGATGACGATCCCGCCTTCATCCGCGCCGCAACCACGCCCAAGCGCGGCATCGGCCAGGCCACGCTGCAGGCGCTGGGCCAGTACGCGGCCAGCCGGGAACTGTCGCTGCTTGCCGCCGTGGCCGAGACCGGCCTTGAAAGCGTGCTCGCGCCGCGCCAGCTGGAACAACTGCGCACGTTTGCCGAATTCATCCGCCGCATGCAGTGGCGTGCCGGCCGCGGCGCGGCCTCGGGCAAGGACGCGGCGCCCGCGGAACCGGCCGGCGCGATTCTCGACGACCTGCTTGAAGCCATTCAGTACGAGCGCCACCTGTTCGAACTCTTCGAGGAACGGCCCGCGCAGACGCGCTGGCAAAACGTGCTGGAGCTGACCGGCTGGCTCAAGCGCAAGGCCGAGGAAGACAACATGACGCTCTTTGACCTGGTGCAGC
>JAEYVD010000271.1 GCA_023432075.1 Pseudomonadota bacterium
TTCTTGCCGGCGATCTTCTCGACTTCGACCTGCCCGCACCAGCCCTCGACCGTGGCGGGCGCCAGCGGCAGGTCCTTGGACGCTTCGTACGTCAGCAGCGCGCCCACTTCCTGCGACAGTTCACGGAAGCTCTTGGTACTGAGGTCGGCGCGCCGCATGATCCCGAGCTTGTGGCGGATCAGCGGATGGCGGATTTCGTGCACGGGCATGTGCGTAACTCTCCAGAGTATTTGTTGGTCAGAATGCTTTTGGCCTCAGGCGGACCCGGCGCGGCGCAGCGCACCTGCGCCGCCCGCTCGCGAGCCACACGAGAGGATCGTAATCGTTTTGGCTATTGTTCGGCGAGCCAGGAGATCAAGGCGTCGTCAAAGGCGCGGACGGCGCCTGCCTGCTCGTGGTTCACGATGCTGACGACCACGTAGCGCTTGCCGCTGGCCCCCAGCACGTAACCGGCGATCGAGCGCACGTCGCGCAGCGAGCCGGTCTTCAGGTGGGCCATGCCGAGCGTGCCGTTGCCCTTCAGGCGGCGGCGCACGGTGCCGTCCACGCCGGCGATGGCGAAGGACGAAATGTATTCCGGCATCACCGGCGAATTCCAGGCCACGGTCAGCATCGACGCCAGGCTGTCCGCCGACACGCGGGCGTCGCGCGACAGGCCGGCGCCGTTGTCGATGACCAGTTCTGGCATGTCCAGCCCCTGCTTGGCCAGGAGCTGCTTGGCCACTTCCTCGCTGCTGCCGACGGTGGCCGGACGGCGGCCCCGCTCGGCGCCCAGCGTCAGCAGCAGGGTGCGCGCCATGACGTTGTTGCTGCGCTTGTTGATCTGGCGGATCGCCTCGGCCAGCGTGGGCGAGTCGTGCGAGGCCAGCACCACCGCGTCGGCCGGCACCATGCCGGACCGGCCCTGTCCCTTGAACGTGCCGCCCAGCTCCTTCCAGAGCATGCGGAAGACCTCGGTGGCGTATTCGGGCTGCGACAGCGCCAGGCGATACAGGCTGAATTCGCCGCAGGAACCGGCCACCTTGCCGTTAACGCGGATGGTGACGCCCTGCTGGGTGATGAGCGGGTCGGTCGTGACCACCGGCGGGCCCGGACAGCGCACATCGCTCCATTCGACCTGGCCTTCGATTTTCAGGCCCGGCAGCGGCGGGTCGATCAGCGGCACCCACTTGTTGGCGACAGGGTCCGGCGTGAACAGCAGCCGCAGCGCGCCAAAGCCCACCATCAGCGCGTCCGGGCTGGCGTTGTAGGCCCGGTCGGGCGCGCCGTCGAATGCGCCCGGGTCGGTCGCCACCTGGCCGAAGATGCTGCGGTCGATCACGAGATCGTTGATCTGCTTGACCCCGCGCAGGCGCAATTCGCGCAGCAGCGTCCACAGGTCCTGCATCAGGAATTGGGGATCGCCCCCGGCCCGCAGGTACAGCGGCCCGGCCAGCACGCCCTTGGCGTCGGGGCGGGATCCCGGCGCCGTCATGAATTCGGTGCGCCAGACGTAGTTGGGGCCCAGCTCGGACAGCGCCGCCCAGGTCGTGACCAGTTTCATCACCGATGCGGGATTGCGGGCTTCCTTCGCGTTGAGCGCCACGAGCCGCGGGCCTCCGACCTCCTGGACCACCAGGGACAGCGAGCTGTCCGGCAGCTTGCTCGCCTTCCAGGCCTTGACCACATCGGGGGGCAATCCCGGAACCTGCGCAAAGACGGCGTGCGCGGCCAGGGCCAGGACACCGCCGGCCAGCCATTGCTTCAGTCCGCCCACCCGCCTGATCACTTGTCCCGTCATGCCACGCCCACCCGGTTGCTCGTCCAGCAAAACCGAGAGCATACAAAACCTGGGCGGGTTGCGGGCGGCGCGAGGCCGCCCCGAGCGCCGGAGAAGACGCATTTATTTGCGCCAGCCCCTGTTCCGCCCCTATTAACCGTCCCCATTACAATAGCCGGTTGCCCCAGACCCGCCCGACGGGTCCCACTCATCCCGATACCCGCGTGACCCAGTCCTTCACCGTTTCCGATTTCGACTACGAACTGCCGCCCGAGCTCATCGCGCAGACGCCCGCCGCCCAGCGCACGGGCAGTCGCCTGCTGCACCTGGATGCCGCCAGCCAGCTCCATGACCGCCAGTTCGCCGACCTGACCTCCCTGCTGCGTCCGAACGACCTGCTGGTGTTCAACGACACCCGCGTCATCAAGGCGCGCCTGCCCGGCCACAAGATCACCGGCGGCAAGATCGAGGTGCTGGTCGAACGCATCACCGAGCCCGACCGCGTCCTGGCGCACGTGCGCGCCAGCAAGTCGCCGGGCGCCGGCATGGTGCTGCGCCTGGCCGATGCCTTCGAAGCCACCGTGCTGGGCCGCGAGGGCGAACTCTTCGACATCCGCTTTCCGGGCCCCGTGCTCGACCTGCTGGACGCGCACGGCGCCACGCCGCTGCCGCCCTACATCACGCATGCGGCGGACGCGGGCGACGACGACCGCTACCAGACGGTCTACGCGCGCGAACCCGGCGCGGTCGCCGCGCCCACGGCCGGCCTGCACTTTGACCAGCCCACGCTGGATCGCCTGGCCGGGCTGGGCGTGGCCCGCGCCTTCGTCACGCTGCACGTGGGCGCCGGCACCTTCCAGCCAGTGCGCGTGGACAACCTGGCCGACCACGTCATGCACGCGGAATGGTTCACGGTGCCCCAGGCCACCGTGGACGCCATTGCCGCGGCCCGCGCCCAGGGCGGACGCGTGATCGCCGTCGGTACCACCAGCGTGCGCGCCCTGGAATCGGCCGCCGCGCAGACCGAGGGCCACACCGCCCCCGGCGTCCCGCTGGCCACCGCCCAGGGCGACACGCGCCTGTTCATCACTCCCGGCTACGCGTACCGTGTGGTGGACGCCCTGGTCACCAACTTCCATCTGCCCCAGTCGACCCTGCTGATGCTGGTGTCGGCGCTGGCCGGCGTCGAGCCCATCCGCCGCGCCTACGCCCACGCCGTCGCCGCCCGCTACCGCTTCTTCAGCTACGGCGACGCCATGTTCATCGAAACCCCTGCCTCATGACCGGACTCAACTTCGAACTGCTCGCCACCGACGGCGGCGCCCGCCGCGGCCGCATCACGCTGAACCACGGCGTGGTCGAGACCCCCATCTTCATGCCGGTGGGCACCTACGGCAGCGTCAAGGCGATGATGCCGCACGAGCTCAAGGAAATCGGCTCGCAGATCGTGCTGGGCAACACTTTCCACCTGTGGCTGCGCCCGGGCACCGAAATCATGGAAAAGCATGGCGGCCTGCACGGCTTCATGCAGTGGGACAAGCCCATCCTGACCGATTCGGGCGGCTTCCAGGTGTTCAGCCTGCAGGGCATGCGCAAGATCACCGAGGAAGGCGTCAAGTTCGCCTCTCCGATCGACGGCGCGCGCCTGTTCCTCACGCCCGAAGAATCGATGCGCATCCAGCGCTCGCTGAATTCCGACATCGTCATGGTGTTCGACGAGTGCACGCCCTATGAAATCGAAGGCCGCCCCGCCACCGTCGAAGAGGCCGCCCGCTCGATGCGCATGTCGCTGCGCTGGGCGCGCCGCTCGCGCGACGAATTCGACCGCCTGGGCAACCCGAACGCGCTGTTTGGCATCGTGCAGGGCGGCATGTACGAGTCGCTGCGCGACGAATCCCTGGCCGGACTGCAGGAAATCGGCTTTCACGGCTACGCGATCGGCGGGCTGTCGGTGGGCGAGCCCAAGGAAGACATGATGCGGATCCTTGCGCATGTCACGCCCAAGCTGCCCGCGCAGGCGCCGCGTTACCTGATGGGCGTCGGCACCCCCGAAGACCTCGTCGAGGGCGTGAGCCGCGGCGTCGACATGTTCGACTGCGTGATGCCGACCCGCAATGCGCGCAACGGCTGGCTGTTCACGCGCTTTGGCGACGTCAAGATCCGCAACGCCAAGTACCGCGACGATACCCGTCCGCTGGACCCGAGCTGCAGCTGCCACACCTGCGGCAATTTCTCGCGCGCCTACCTGCATCATCTGCAGCGCGCCAACGAAATCACGGGCGCGCGCCTGAACACCCTGCACAACCTGCACTTCTATCTGACTATCATGAAGGAAATGCGCGAGGCCATTGCCGAAGGCCGCTTTGACGCCTGGCGCGCCCAGTTCGCCGCGGACCGCGCCCGCGGCGTGGAGTAGTCCGGTAAAAAAGCCGCCGCCGGGGGCTTTTTCCGGCGGGTTTCGCCCCCATTTGACCAGGCACGCCGCCATTGCAGGCGACCGCCGCCTGGCGCTTGGGATGACGCCCTAGTTAAAGGCTGGCGATAACCTATATACAATAGTCGGCTTGCCCTATCCATGGCTCGCGCGGGGATGGGCGCATTAAAAACATAGCGATAAACCCAAACAGACTCAAACGCAGGAGAATTCAATGTCCGTTATCGATACCGCCAGCCTCGTCGTGGCCCAGGCCGCCGCTCCCGAAGGCAATGCGCTGATGGGCATGCTGCCCATCATCCTGATGTTCGTGATCCTCTACTTCCTGATGATCCGTCCGCAGATGAAGCGCCAGAAGGAACACCGCAACCTGATCGCGGCCCTGGCCAAGGGCGACGAAGTCGTCACCGCCGGCGGCCTGCTCGGCAAGGTCACCAAGGTCAACGACAGCTACGTCACCGTCGAAGTCTCCGAACTGGCCGACAAGCCCGTCGAAGTCATCATGCAGAAGTCGTCGGTGTCGACCGTCCTGCCCAAGGGAACCATCAAGGCCCTGTAAGCGTCCCAGAAGAGCCCCATCGGGGCTCTTGTCCTAGAAGGCGCCTACCGCCGCCCGCCGCGTTTCGCCCGGGCGGCCCTTTCATCTCTTTCAATGAAGTAGCCGGCAATGAACCGCTATCCCCTCTGGAAGTACATTACGGTCCTGGTCGCGGTCCTCATTGGCCTGCTGTACACGCTGCCCAATTTCTACGGCGAATCCCCCGCCGTCCAGGTGTCCAGCGCCAAGGCCACGGTCAAGGTCGACACCGCCGTGTTGGCGCGCGTCGAACAGATCCTGGCCGACGCCAAGATTCCCAACGACGGCGCCTATTTCGAACTGAACGGCACGCTCGGCACCGTTCGCGCCCGCTTCCCGTCGACCGACGTGCAGTTGCAGGCCCGCGACCTGATCGAAAAATCGCTCAATACCGTTCCTGGCGACCCGCAATACACCGTGGCGCTGAACCTTTTGCCCGCCTCGCCGCCCTGGATGCGCGCCCTGGGCTGGTTCGCTCCCAAGCCCATGTACCTGGGCCTGGACCTTCGCGGCGGCGTGCACTTCCTGCTGCAGGTCGACATGCAGGGCGCCCTGACTGCCCGCTACGACTCGCTGGCAGCCGACGTGCGCTCGGTCCTGCGCGACCAGAAGGTCCCCGTTGCCGGCGTCGAACGCTCCGGCATGGGCATTGCCGCCACCTTCGCCAATTCCGACGACCGCGACCGCGCCATCTCGACGCTGCGCTCGCGCCTGCCTGACCTGGAATTCACCGAACGCGAAGAAAACGGCAAGCAGCTGCTGATGGCCGCCCTGAACCCGGCCGCCGTCACCCGCGTGCAGGATTCCGCGCTCAAGCAGAACATCAACACGTTGCACAACCGCATCAACGAGCTGGGCGTGGCCGAACCGGTCATCCAGCAGCAGGGGTCGGACCGCATCGTGGTGCAGTTGCCCGGCGTGCAGGACGTGGCCAAGGCCAAGGAACTGCTGGGCCGCACCGCCACGCTGGAAATCCGCATGGTCGACGACTCCCCCGCCGCGCAGGCCGCGTTGCTGGGCGGCAGCGTCCCGTTTGGTCTGGAGCGCTACAACGACCGCGACGGCCGTCCCATCCTGGTCCGCCGCCAGGTCATCCTGACCGGTGAAAACCTGCAGGACGCCCAGCCCGGCCGCGATTCGCAGACCCAGCAGGCCGCCGTCCACCTGACGCTCGATTCCAAGGGCGCCCGCATCTTCCGCGACGTCACGCGCGACAACATCAACAAGCGCATGGCCATCCTGCTGTTTGAAAACGGCAAGGGCGAAGTGGTCACGGCGCCCGTCATCCGCGGCGAAATCGCGGGCGGTCAGGTGCAGATCTCGGGCAGCATGACCTCCGAGGAAGCCGCCGACACCGCCCTGTTGCTGCGCGCCGGCGCGCTGGCCGCGCCGATGTCCATCATCGAGGAACGCACCATCGGCCCGAGCCTTGGCGCCGACAACATTTCCAAGGGCTTCTACTCGACGCTGTACGGCTTCCTGGCGATCGCCGCGTTCATCATCATCTACTACCACCTGTTCGGCGTGTTCTCCACGATCGGCCTGACGTTCAACGTGCTGCTGCTGCTGGCGCTCCTGTCCATGCTGCAGGCCACGCTGACGCTGCCCGGCATCGCGGCCATTGCGCTGACACTGGGCATGGCCATTGACTCGAACGTGCTGATCAACGAGCGCATACGCGAAGAACTGCGCGCGGGGGCCACACCTCAGCAGGCCATCCATCATGGTTTCGAACGCGCTTGGGGCACCATTCTTGACTCGAACCTGACCACGCTGATCGTGGGTCTGGCGCTGCTGGCGTTCGGTTCGGGCCCGATCCGGGGCTTCGCGGTGGTTCACTGCCTGGGCATCCTGACCTCGATGTTCTCGTCGGTCGTGGGCGTGCGCGCGCTGGCCAATCTGTACTACGGCCGCAAGAAGAAGCTCACCTCGATCTCCATCGGCGAAGTCTGGAAGCCGAAGGCAAACTGAAAATAGGGCGGACGGCCGCAGCCGTCCGCCGCTGCAAAGAACCGAAGGCGAAAAATGGAATTTTTCCGGATTCACCGCACCATCCCGTTCATGCGCCATGCCCTGGTGCTGAACATCATCAGTCTCGTCACGTTCCTGCTGGCGGTCTTCTTCATCGTCACCCGCGGCTTTCACCTGTCGATCGAGTTCACCGGCGGCACGGTCATGGAAGTCAACTACGCCCAGACGGCGCAGCTTGAAAACGTGCGCGGCGTGGTATCCAAGCTGGGCTACACCGACTTCCAGGTCCAGAACTTCGGCACGTCGCACGACGTCATGATCCGCCTGCCCCTGCAGGAAGGCCAGACGTCCGCCACGCAAAGCGAGACCGTCATGGCCGCGCTGAAGGCCGCCGATTCGGGTGTGGAACTGCGCCGCGTCGAATTTGTGGGCCCGCAGGTCGGCCAGGAACTGCTGCACAACGGCCTCATGGCGCTGCTCGTCGTGGTGATCGGCATCATGGTCTACCTGGGCTTCCGCTTCGAATGGAAGTTCGCGGTGGCCGGCGTGATCGCCAACCTGCACGACGTGGTCATCATCCTGGGCTTCTTCGCGTTCTTCCAATGGGAGTTCTCGCTGGCGGTGCTGGCCGGCGTGCTGGCCGTGCTGGGCTACTCCGTGAACGAATCCGTGGTCATCATGGACCGGATCCGCGAAAACTTCCGCAAGTACCGCAAGGCGGACGTGCACGAAGTCATCAACAGCGCCATCACCCAGACCATCTCGCGGACCATCATCACCCACGGTTCGACCCAGATGATGGTGCTGGCCATGCTGTTCTTCGGCGGCCCCACCCTGCACTACTTCGCCATGGCCCTGACCATCGGCATCTGGTTCGGCATCTACTCGTCGGTGTTCGTCGCCGCCGCGCTGGCCATGTGGATGGGCGTCAAGCGCGAAGACCTGATCAAGCCGGTCAAGAAGGAAGGCGAGGAAGGCGAAGTCGCCTGATTGCCCCGGCCCTGACACCAAGAACCCGTCGCTTGCGACGGGTTTTTCTTTTGGGGCATGGGAATTTGCGGTTCGCACGAATAGCCTGCTTCAGTATCCCCGGTTAGTTTGTCCGATTCCCCGCCAAGGCGGTTGATATCTATATCTGAACAGGTATATTCATGTGGACGGACAAGCCCAAGTTACTTTTCTGGGAGGGATCTTCCAGAAAGGATTTCAAGACATTCCCGGTGCCCGTGCAAAAGCGCATGGGGATGTCGCTGTACACCTTGCAATGCGGCCGTTGGCCTGATGCCGCAAAGGCCATGAAGGGACTTGGGTCCGGCGTGTACGAACTGGTCGACGCCGAGCGGGGCAATGCTTACCGCATCGCATATGCAATGAAGATCGACACAGCCATCCATGTCCTCCACGCATTTCAGAAAAAATCCAGATCCGGCATCAGTACGCCGCAAAGCGACCTAGATCTCATTTCTCGCCGGCTCAAGCGGGCAATATCTCGCCAACACCTGGCCCGGAGCGCTCCATGACAAGCCACCACAATCCCGGCACGCAGAACGTGCTTTACGACCTCGGCTTTGAAGACGCAGCGGAGCTGACCGCCAAGGTCCAATTGGCCATCCGATTCAACGACTTGATCGACGAGCGCGGCCTGAACCAGCGCGAGGTCGCCGCGCTGACTGGTATGACGCAGCCCAAGGTGTCTCAGATCCGGAGGTACAAGCTCCAGAACATTTCTCTGGAACGGGTCATGCAGGCGTTGGTTGCGCTGGACCAGCGCGTCGAAATCCGGGTGCGCAAGGCACGCCGGCCCGAGGCGGCCGGCATCTCCGTCGCTGCCTGACGTTCGCGCTTTTTCCCTGATCCCCGCGTACACCTGCGCGAGCATTAGTTACCATGCCCCTCATGAAACTCACCATCGACCACCTCGTCATCGCCGCGGCGGACCTCGCCAGCGGTACCGAATATGTCGCCGGACTGCTGGGCATTGCGCCGCAGGGCGGCGGCGCGCATCCGCGCATGGGCACTCACAATCGGGTGCTAGGCATGGCGGACGGCGTGTATCTGGAAGTCATCGCGATCGATCCCGACGCGCCGGGGCCCGAGCGTCCCCGCTGGTTCGGGCTGGACCAGGGCGATGTGCGCGCGCGTCTCGAACAGGGACCGTTCCTGGCGCATTGGGCCGCGCGTGTCGAGGCGCCGCTGGATCTGTCGCGTATGCAGGCCGAGCATCCGGACCGGCTGCCGCCCGCCATCGCCATGACGCGTGGCGACCTGCGCTGGCGCCTGACCGTGCCGGAAGACGGGAGCCTGCCGGCGTGGCGCGAGGCCGGCTACGAGGCGGGCGAAGGCCTGTTGCCCACGCTGATCCAATGGGACGTCGACAATCCGCCCGGTGTGACCCTTCCGCGCCAGCCGCTGCGCTTGCTCCTCCTGACCGGCTGCCACCCGCGCGCCTCGCTGCTGCGCCAGGGGTTGGCCTGGATGGGCGCGGATAGCCTGATCGACGTCGAGCAGGCCGACGGCCCGCCCCGCCTGCGTGCGCAGATCGAAACGCCGTCCGGGGTCAAAGTGCTGGCCTGACATTCACGCGCCGGCCCCCGTTTTAAACCGGCATTCCGTCCCCGGACGCTGTCGCCGGACGAAAAAAAAGCCGCGGATTCCGCGGCCTTGTCTGCTTCCCGAGCCCTGCCTCAGGCCTTCTTCCACCAGCGCCACGGGGCGCGCAGCGGCCATTGGTATTTGCTGCTGAGCACGCGGGGGGCCAGATAGTGGCCGACCAGCACGGCGATGCCGGCGGCCGTCATCACATCCGACAGGTAGTGATCCAGGTTCACCAGCCGGCTGATGGCCACCAGCGCCGCCAGCAGCAGGAAAATCCAACGCCAGCGGGGCGCCAGGATGCCCAGCACCACCGCGACGGCAAAGGCGGCGTAGGTGTGGCTGGAAGGAAAGGAATTGAACTGCTGGGCACGGGAAAACGATTCTCCCAGGCCGTAGATACCCTGTTCGAAATACAGCTCGGGGCGCGCGCGGGCCACGGAGCGCTTGAGCACCAGCACCACCAGTCCGCCCACCGCCATGGTCGAGAGCATCAGAAGGCTGCCGCGCGCCATGGCGGCGTAGCTGACACGCAGCGGATTGCGCCACCCGCGCGACAGTCCCACCAGGCCGATCACATAGAACGCCAGCGCCATGGCGATGTAATGGCCGCTCTCGCCAAGCTCGCCCACCCATTCAAACGACTGGTCGACGCCATCCGACACCGATTGCTGAATCCAGATTGCAAGCGGCAGGTCGACCCACAGCGCGCAGGCAGCCGCGGCCAGCGCCAGCGCGCCTGCCAGCATCGCCCATACGGACGTGGGATAGGGGTTTCGGTATTCGACCTGGACGGCGGAACCGGCGCCGCCATCGAGGGAGGGCGTGGCTGCCGGAGGCGTGAGGCGATTGGAATTCATCGGTTCCGCACGGGTAAAAATGGGGATCTTGCCGGCGCCACCCGGCGCTCGGACCGCTATCGTAACGGCCAACGCGCGCCGGACCAAGAAACAATTTTTGGGCAAGGGTTAAAATTCCGCCTTTCCCCTCTTCCAGCCCCCGGGATCTACACCCGTCACGGCGACCATCATGCAAGAAACTTCTCTCAAGCGCGCGGGCAACGTCTCCGGCAATACCCGCGACAACGGCCCCGCCGCCCAGCCTTTCGCCACGCCCGGCGCTGGCTCCCCCCGCAAGCTGTACATCCGCACCTTCGGCTGCCAGATGAACGAGTACGACTCGGACAAGATGGCCGACGTGCTGCGCGAAGACCAGGGCGGGCTCGAACTGACCGACAACCCCGAAGAGGCCGACGTCATCCTGTTCAACACCTGTTCCGTGCGCGAAAAGGCGCAGGAAAAGGTGTTTTCGGATCTGGGCCGCGTGCAGCACCTGAAGAAGACCAATCCGAACCTGGTCATCGGCGTGGGCGGCTGCGTGGCCAGCCAGGAAGGCGAAGCCATCGTCAAGCGCGCGCCGTATGTCGACGTGGTGTTCGGCCCGCAGACGCTGCACCGCCTGCCCGACCTGATCAAGCGCCGCCGTGACGAAGGCCGCTCGCAGGTCGACATCAGCTTTCCGGAGATCGAGAAATTCGACAACATGCCGCCGCCGCGCGTCGACGGCGCCACGGCGTTCGTGTCCATCATGGAAGGCTGTAGCAAGTACTGCAGCTTCTGCGTCGTGCCTTACACGCGCGGCGAAGAGG
>JAEYVD010000303.1 GCA_023432075.1 Pseudomonadota bacterium
GAATTCCGCGACGCCATGCTGGACCTCATCAAGCAAGGCCGCATCAAGTATCGTGAAGACGTGGTCGACGGCCTGGAGAACGCCCCGCGCGGGCTGATCGGGCTGCTCAAGGGCGAAAATGCCGGCAAACGCATTGTGCGGGTCGGCCCTGACGAATGGAGCGCTACATGAACATCCTGATCGTGCTGACTTCCCACGACACGCTGGGCAACACGGGACGCAAGACGGGCTTCTGGCTTGAAGAGTTTGCGGCGCCGTATTACGCGTTTCTGGACGCCGGCGCCAAGCTCACGCTGGCCTCGCCGCTGGGCGGCCAGCCGCCCCTGGATCCCAAGAGCGACGATCCCGACGCGCAGACGGACGACACGCGCCGCTTCAAGCAAGACAGCGACGCGCAGCGCGTGCTGGCGTCCACGCGCCGGCTGTCGGAGGTGCAGGCCTCGGACTACGACGCGGTCTTCTATCCTGGCGGCCACGGCCCGCTGTGGGACCTGGCCGAAGACAACAATTCGGTGGCGCTGATCGAAACCATGCTGGCCGCCGGCAAGCCGGTATCGGCCGTGTGCCATGCGCCCGGCGTGCTGCGCCACGCCAAGACCGCCGACGGCAAGCCGCTGGTGCAGGGCAGGCAGGTCACGGGCTTTTCCAACGCGGAGGAAGCGGCCGTGCAGTTGACCGATGTCGTGCCGTTTCTGGTCGAGGACGAACTGAAAAAGCTGGGCGGGCTGTACAGCAGCGGGCCGGACTGGCAGCCGCACGTGGTCAGCGATGGCCTGCTCATCACGGGGCAGAATCCCGGCTCGTCGGTGGGCGTGGCGCGCGCGCTGCTGGAACGCCTGAAGGACTGACCGCCGCCGGGCGCGCAGGGCAGGACATGAGCCGGGCCGCACGCCAAGCGCGATGCGGCCCGGCATTGTGGCGGATTGTGTCAGAATCCCGCCTTTCTGAACTGAGCGCGCCGTCATGCCGTTGCGGCGCGCGTGCTTTCCAATGCCCCCCGACGTCCCCGATCTTCCAGCAGGAACTTATGAAGCGGCGCTTTTCGCCGCCATGCAGGCGCGCGACCCGGCCACCGGCCGGCATTGCAAAAGGGTGGTGGCGCTAAGCGTTGCGCTGGCCCGGGCCTGCGGGCTGCCGCAGGATGAACTGGATGTCGTCTCCGTGGCCGCGCGGCTGCACGACGTGGGCAAGATCGGCACGCCAGACCGCGTGCTGCATAGCCCGCATCGGCTGGAAAAGGAAGACTGGGAAATCATGAAGGCGCACGCCGCGGCGGGCGCCTTCATCATCCTGCAGACCGCGATGCCGCAGCGCGAAGCGATTGCGCTGGCGGTGCGGCACCACCATGAACACTTCGATGGTTCCGGCTACCCGGACGGGCTGGCAGGCCATGCCATTCCGCTGCATGCGCGCATCATTTCGGTGGCCGATTCCTACGATGCGCTGGGCGATGCGCGGCCTTACCATCCGGCGCGCACCCACGCGCAGATCATGCGGATCCTGAACCAGGAGGCGGGATCGAAATGCGATCCCGACCTGCTGCGCGTGTTCGAATCGATGATCCTCGGCAGCCTGCTGCGCGTGCCGTAGCGGTTTACTTCAAGCGGTAGTTCGCCGCGACGGTGGCCAGGTCCTGCAGCGTGCGCTGCTGCCAGGCCGCGTCGTGGCCCAGTTCCTCGGCCAGGATGCGCGCGACCTCGGGCGCGGCCAGCATGGCGGCCTCGGCGTCCAGGAACAGCGCGCGGTTGCGGCGCGCCAGCACGTCTTCCGCGCTGCGCGCCAATTCGTAGCGGGCGGCAAAGCGCACATGCGCCTCGGACAGGCCGCTGGCCTTGACCAGCATGCGCCCGGCGCCGGGCAAGGCTTGCAGCGTCGCCAGATCGTTGCCGTAGTAGCTGTCAGGCGTGCCGACGTGTTCCTGCGACGGCGCCAGGCCGCCGGCGCCGTGCAGCGGCAGCGACTCGGTGCGGCACGAGGCCTGCGTCAGCAGCTGGTGCTGGATCGCGGTGTCCACCACGTCCTGCGCCATGCGCCGGTACGTCGTCCATTTGCCGCCCGTCACCGTCACCAGGCCGGCCTTGGACACCAGAATCGTGTGCTCGCGCGACAGCTTCTTGGTGGAGGCTTCGCCGGTCGCCTTGACCAGCGGGCGCAGGCCGGCCCAGACGCTGGTCACATCGTCGCGCGTCGGCTTGCGGCTCAGATACCGCGCCGCGGTGTTCAGGATGAAATCCACGTCTTGCGCGCCCGCGTCGGGATCCAGCGGCAGGTCCTGGCGCGGCGTGTCGGTGGTGCCGACGATGGTGTGGCCGTTCCAGGGCACCACGAACAGCACGCGGCCGTCGTCGGTCTTCGGGATGAGGACGGCGCGCTTGCCGGGCAGGAAGTCGTGCGGCAGCGTCAGGTGCACGCCCTGGCTGGGCGCCACCATCGTCTGCGCGTTCTTGTCCTCCATGCGGCGCACTGCATCGACCCACACGCCGGTGGCGTTGACGACGCAGCGCGCGCGCAACGTGAAGGTCGATCCGCCGACCACATCCGTGGCCGTGACGCCGTCCACCTTGCCATTCGTCATGGTCAGTCCGGTGGCGCGCACGTAGTTCACCGCCGTGCCGCCCAGGTCAAAGAGCGTGCGCATCAGGCTGATCGCCAGGCGCGCGTCGTCGAACTGGCCGTCGTAGTACAGGACGCCGCCTTTCAGGCTGCGCCCGTTGACGGTCTCGGCCAGGGTGGGGGCGTTGGCCAGCGTCTCGCGGCGCGACAGCCAGCGGCTGGGCGACAGGTTCAGCTTGCCCGCCAGCATGTCGTACATCTTCAGGCCGATGCCGTAGAAGGGCTGGTCCATCATCGTGTAGGCCGGCACCACGAAACCCAGGGGCCAGACCAGATGCGGGGCGTTGCGGTTGAGCAGGCCGCGCTCGTGCAGGGCTTCGCGCACCAGGCTGACATTGCCTTGCGCCAGATAGCGCACGCCGCCGTGGACGAGCTTGGTGGCCTTGCTGGACGTGCCCTTGGCAAAGTCGGCGCCTTCGATCAGCAGCGTCCGGTAGCCGCGCGCGGCGGCATCCACCGCCGTGCCAAGGCCGGTCGCGCCGCCGCCGATGACGATGACGTCCCAGGAATGCGTGTTGTCCAGCGTGTTGAGTAAGCGGCTGCGTTCGGGCGGGGTGACGGAGGCGAGGGGTTGGTTCATGTTCTTTGGGGGCGGCGTGGCCGCGAGGTAAATGCTTCGATATTCGTGCCGGCAGCGCGCAAGCGGAGGGTGGGGCCGCTGCGGCGCACGGGTCAGGGTGTCGGTTTGGGCAGGTTCGGCGCCGCGGCGACGTCACAGCGCACGCCCGAATCCAGCAACACTTGGGCCAGCGGCTCCTGGGGATGCGCGTCCGTGAAGAACCGGTCGATCTGCGAGATATGCGCCAGTTCCACCATGGCCTGGCGCTTGAACTTGCTGCTATCGGCGGCCAGCCAGACTTCACGCGATTGCTCGATGATCGTGCGGGCCACGCGCACTTCGCGAAAGTCGTAATCGCGCAGCGTGCCGTCGGCCTCGATGCCGGAAATGCCGATCAGTCCGATGTCGACCTTGAACTGGCGGATGAAATCCATCGTGGCTTCGCCCACGATGCCGCGGTCGCGCGAACGCACCACGCCGCCGGCCACGATGACTTCGCAATCCGGGTTGTCGGACAGGATGTCGGCCACGTGCAGGTTGTTCGTGATGACGCGCAGCCCGCGATGGCGCAGCAGCGCGCGCGCAATGGCTTCGGTGGTGGTGCCGATGTTCAGGATCAGCGAACAGCCATCCGGCACCGCGCGGGCCACGGCCTCGGCGATTCGCTGCTTGCCTGCGGCATGCAGGCCTTGGCGCTTGCGGTACGCGATGTTCTCGATGGTGGACGCTTCGATGCGCACGCCGCCATGAAAGCGCGACAAGAGGCCGGCTTCGGAAAGGATGTTGACGTCCCGCCGCACGGTCTGCAGCGTGACGTCGAAGCGTTTGGCGAGCTCTTCGATCGAGGCGGAGCCCTGGGCCCGCACCATTTCGATCAGCGCGCTCTGTCGTGGATTCAGTGTCATGTTC
>JAEYVD010000355.1 GCA_023432075.1 Pseudomonadota bacterium
GGACGGGGCACCCGGGTAATACCCGAGCAAACTCGTCAATTACGTCTGTTATGGGAACAATAGCCGAAAATTCAAGATCTCGGCCGCCTGGATCACCAAAAGGCCCCAAAAAGGCCCTGGAACCGCCCTCAGTATGCGGCCATGACGGGCGGCTGAAAAGTGCGATCGGGGATGTAGGCGCGCCCTAGGTAAAAAAACCCGTTACGAGAACGGGCTTTTTTGAAATATCAGGCGGCGGCGTCGCGGACTTCTCCGCGTTCCGGCTTCTCTGGCGCGGCGTTTTCATCCGCGTAGATCAGCAGGGGCTTGCCCTCGCCTTCGATGGCGTTTTCGTCGAGCACCACGCGCTTGACGTTGCCCTGGGAAGGCAGGTCATACATGGTGTCGAGCAGCGCTTGCTCGATGATGGAACGCAGGCCGCGGGCCCCCGTCTTGCGGCGCAGCGCCTTGCGGGCGATGGCCTTGAGCGCGGCGGGCCGCACGTCGAGCTCGGCGCCTTCCATGGCGAACAGCTTCTGGAATTGCTTGAGCAAGGCGTTCTTGGGCTCGGTCAGGATCTGGACCAATGCGGCTTCGTCCAGTTCGTCCAGCGTGGCGACCACGGGCAGACGGCCGACCAGTTCGGGAATGAGACCGAACTTGATGAGGTCTTCGGGCTCGACTTCGGAGAAGAGTTCGCCCACGCCGCGCTCGGACTTGGCGCGCACCGACGCCGAAAAGCCGATACCCGACTTTTCAGTGCGGTCACGGATGACCTTTTCCAGTCCGTCGAAGGCGCCGCCCACGATGAACAGGATATTGGTGGTATCGACCTGCACGAAGTCCTGGTTGGGGTGCTTGCGGCCGCCCTGCGGGGGCACCGACGCCACCGTGCCTTCGATCAGCTTGAGCAAGGCCTGTTGCACGCCCTCGCCCGACACGTCGCGCGTGATGGACGGGTTGTCGGACTTGCGCGAGATCTTGTCGATCTCGTCGATGTAGATGATGGCGCGCTGGGCCTTTTCGACTTCATAGTTGCAGTTCTGCAGCAACTTCTGAATGATGTTTTCGACGTCTTCACCCACGTAGCCCGCTTCGGTCAGCGTGGTGGCGTCGGCCATGACGAAGGGCACATTCAGCATGCGAGCCAGCGTCTGGGCCAGAAGCGTCTTGCCGGAGCCGGTGGGCCCGATCAGCATGATGTTGCTCTTGGAGAGCTCGACTTCGTCGCCCTTGATTTCGCCGTGGCGAATGCGCTTGTAGTGGTTGTAGACGGCCACGGCCAGCATGCGCTTGGGCGACGTTTGCCCAATGACGTACTGGTCGAGGAAAGTCTTGATTTCAGCCGGAGTGGGCAGCTCGGAACGAATCGCCGCGCGCGCGGTGGCCTGCGCCTCCTCGCGGATGATGTCGTTGCACAAGTCGATGCATTCATCGCAGATGAATACCGACGGACCCGCGATCAGCTTGCGGACTTCGTGCTGGCTTTTATTGCAAAACGAGCAATGCAGCACCTTAGCGTCTGCCGATCCCTTTTTTTCAGGCATATTTCTTTCGTATCTCAGGTAAAGATGCGCCAGGCCGGGTAAATGGCCTAGCGCATGCGCTTACTCAAACATGATGGCAGCGGGTCTGGATCAACCGGGAAGTCAGCCTTCGGACCGGGAGGCCATGACCTTGTCCACCAGTCCATACGATACCGCATCTTCGGCCGACATGAAGTTGTCACGTTCCGTATCCAGCTCGATGCGCTCCATGCTCTGTCCGGTGTTGTGGGACAGGATGCGGTTCAAACGCTCGCGCAGGTCCAGGATTTCGCGGGCCTGGATCTGGATGTCGGAGGCCTGGCCCTGGGCGCCGCCCGAAGGCTGGTGAATCATGATGCGCGAGTTGGGCAGGGTGAAACGCTTGCCCTTCTTGCCGGCCGCCAAGAGGAACGCGCCCATGCTGGCCGCAAGGCCGGTGCAGAGGGTGGACACGTCCGGCTTGACGAACTGCATGGTGTCATAGATGGCCATTCCCGCGTACACCGACCCGCCGGGCGAGTTGATGTACAGGGAAATGTCCTTGTCAGGATTCTCCGATTCCAGGAACAGCAACTGAGCCACGACCAGGTTGGCCGTGGCGTCGTTCACCGGCCCCACCAGGAAAATGAGCCGTTCGCGGAGCAGACGCGAATAGATGTCGTAGGCGCGCTCGCCGCGCCCCGACTGCTCGATCACCATGGGAATGTAGCCCAGGCCGGTGGGGGTCACCGAAGACCCGCCATTCATTGCCGCATAGAAATCGGTGAATCTCTGCATAGTGTTACGCCATCCCCATCAACTGATCGAAAGGCACCTTCTCGTCGGTGACCTTGGCCTTTTCCAACACGTGCGCGACGACGTTGTCTTCGAGCACGATAGCCTCGATTTCAGCACGACGCTGGCGGTCTGCCAGGTAATAGCTGACAACCTGGGCGGGTTGTTCGTAGTTCTGGGCGAATTCTTCGATGCGCGCGCGGACCTGTTCCGGCTTGGCTTGCAGTTGAGCTTGCTTGACCAGTTCGGACACGAGCAGGCCCAGACGGACACGGCGCTCGGATTCGGTCGAGAAGGCTTCGGCCGGGATCGGCACGGATTCGGCGTTCGGCACGCCGCGCTGCTTCAGTTCTTCGCGGGCAGCGGAGATACGGCCCTGCACGTCGTTGTCGACCAGCGCCTTCGGCACGTCGAACTTGCCGGCTTCGACCAGCGCGTCCATGACGCTGGCCTTGGTGCGACCTTGCGAACGGACCTTAACTTCGCGCTCGATGTTGCTGCGGATGTCGGCCTTGAGCTTTTCGACGTCGCCTTCGGCTTGGCCGAGCGACTTGGCGAATTCGCTGTTCAGTTCGGGCAGGACGCCTTCAGCCACTTCCTTGACGGTGATGGTGAATTCGGCGGTCTTGCCGGCAACTTCCACGCCTTGGTAGTCATCGGGGAACTTGAGCTGGAAAACCTTGGTTTCGCCAGCCTTCAGGCCACGCGCGGCTTCTTCGAATTCCGGCAGCATGCGGCCTTGGCCGAGCACGAACGGGAAGTCTTCGGCCTTGCCGCCTTCGAACGGCACGCCGTCGATGGTGCCGGCAAAGTCCAGCGTCACGCGGTCGCCGTCGACGCTGGCGCGGCCTTCACGGGCTTCGAACGTGGCGCGTTGCTTGCGCAGCACGTCCAGCGTCTGCTGGACTTCGGCGTCGGTGACGGCGGTGTCGTAGCGGGTGACGGCCAGGGCCGACAGGTCCGGCACGGCGACTTCCGGGTAGACCTCGAACGTGGCGGTGAACGCCAGCGTGTCGTCGGAAACGCCTTCCGTCTTGGGCTCGAGATTCGGGGCGCCGGCGACGCGCAGCTTGGCGCCGTCGATGGCTTGTTCAAAGGCACGGCCAACTTGGCTATTGATCACGTCGTAGCGGATGCTGGGACCATGGCTGCGCTCGAGCATGGCGAGCGGCGCCTTGCCCGGACGGAAGCCGGGGACCTTGGCGGTCCGAGCCACGCGCTTCAATTGCGCCTGGACTTCCTTTTCGACGTCGGCCACCGAGACGGCCAGATCAACACGGCGCTCCAGGCCGGAGAGGGTTTCAACCACAGGCTGCATTAAAAGACCTATTTTCCGAGAGATGAGATTACGGGCGGATAAACGCGGCATTTTACCGGAAACTTCCGGAACCCTGACGCAAAGGGGCGCGAGCCCCGGA
>JAEYVD010000383.1 GCA_023432075.1 Pseudomonadota bacterium
TTGTGGCCGCGGTCGGCCGGCAGGCGCAGGCCCAGATGCTGGCGCGCCATGCGGTTGCACCAGTCGATCTGGAAATCCTCGTTCAGCGTGACGGCGCCGTCGGGCAGGGCCTGGGCAGCCGCCAGCATCCCTTGCATGGTGTCGCGCGTTTCAGCCAGCTCGCGCGCGCGGGCGCGGGTGTAACGATAGAGCGGGGCAAGAATGTCGTCCCACGGGCCCACGGAGGCCGGCGGGGCGGAATCCGGCTGATTGGCCCATTTGGACACCAGCGACAGGCGCCAGCTGCGCCAGAGCAGCATGGCGGACAGCGCCACCGAAAATACGATCCAGCCCGCGGGGTCTCCAATGAGCCATTGCGCCAATAAGGCAAATACCGCCCACAGGGCGACCAGAATAAGAGTGCGCAGCCAGATCATCGTGCGCAAGTTTTACCGCGTCGGGAGCTGTGCCGTAAACCGATAGCCGCTGCCGCGGACCGTTTCGACGTGCGCATCGTGGCCGCTGGGTTCCAGCGCCTTGCGCAGGCGCCGGATGTGCACGTCGACCGTGCGCTCTTCGACGAAGACGTGGTCGCCCCACACCTGATCCAGGAGCTGCGAGCGGGAGAAGACACGCTCGGGGTGCGTCATGAAGAAGTGGAGCAAGCGGAATTCGGTGGGCCCGATCTGCAAGGACTGGCTGTTGCCGGACAGGCGATGCGTCACCGGATCCAGCTTCAGGCCGCCGACGTCGATGACGTCGTCCGTGAGCTGGGGCGCGCGGCGGCGCAGCACGGCCTTGATGCGGGCCATCAGCTCCTTGGGCGAGAAGGGCTTGGTGATGTAGTCGTCGGCGCCGGCTTCCAGGCCGTCGACCTTGTCCTGCTCGGAGCCCTTGGCGGTCAGCATGATGACCGGGACGGCGCGGGTGCGCTCGTCGTTGCGCAGCTTGCGGGCCATGGCCAGGCCAGAGGTGCCGGGCAGCATCCAATCCAGCAGGATCAGGTCGGGAAGCTCGGCACGGATCAGCGTCTGGGCCTGGTCGGCGTCGAAGGCGCGCAGCACCTTGTGGCCGGCGAAGGACAGGTTGACGGCGATCAATTCCTGGATGGCGGGTTCGTCTTCGACGACGAGGATAGTGCTGGACATATCGAATTGGGGCACACTTCGGAGCGCCGGCGCGGCGCGAACATTGCGATAGTATGGCCGCAATATTTCAGGTATGTGACCGCGGCGCGCCATCTGGCGGGCTCGTCCGCCGCAGGCGCGCGCCCGATAGGCTACCATTGAACGATATATCGGGAATACACCATGCAAAACCCCTCTGAATCGCAACAATCCGCCGGCGCCGGCTCGACCTCCACGCACTTCGGCTTCCAGTCGGTCCCCGAAAGCGAAAAGGCCCGCAAGGTTGCCGAAGTGTTCCATTCGGTCGCCCAGCGCTACGACGTCATGAACGATTTCATGTCGGCGGGCCTGCACCGCGTCTGGAAGGCGTTCACGATCGGCCGCGCGGCCATCCGCCCCGGCATGAAGGTGCTGGACATCGCCGGCGGCACGGGCGACCTGGCGCGCGCGTTCGCCAAGCGCGCGGGCCCCACGGGCGAGGTCTGGCTGACCGACATCAATGATTCCATGCTGCGCGTGGGCCGCGACCGGCTGACCGACGCCGGCCTGCTGGTGCCCACCGCCGTGTGCGACGCCGAGCGCCTGCCGTTCCCCACTGGTTACTTCGACCGCGTCAGCGTGGCCTTCGGCCTGCGCAACATGACTCACAAGGACCGCGCGCTGGCCGAAATGACCCGCGTGCTCAAGCCGGGCGGCAAGCTGCTCGTCCTGGAGTTCTCGCGCATCGCCAAGCCCCTGTCCCCGGCCTACGATTGGTATTCCTTCAACGTGCTGCCGTGGCTGGGCAAGAAGATCGCCAAGGACGAGGCCAGCTATCGTTATCTGGCCGAATCCATCCGCATGCACCCGGACCAGGAGACCCTGGCCGACATGCTGCGCACCGCCGGCCTGGAGCGGGTGCAGTACTTCAACCTGACTGCCGGCATCGCCGCGCTGCACGAAGGCGTGCGCCTGGGCTGACGCCCGGCGACCACGGCGGGTTTGCCCGCCCCGCAGGGAACTTGTGGGGCGGCAGCTTGTCCGTTATTCTTACGCCATTCAGATTACTGTAAGAAAAGTCGCGCAGATGGCCCCGCGCATTGCGGGGCCCTCCCGTTGCTCGGGGCAGCGGGGGCGCGAGTACGAGGGAGCAAACTCATGTCTAAATTCAGTCTTTCGCGCTTTGTCGCCGCGGCGCTCATCGCCGTTTCGGGCGCGGCGCTGGTGACGGCGTCGTTTGACGCCGAAGCTCGCCGCGCAGGCGGCGGCTCCAGTGTCGGCCGCCAGTCCTCCAATGTCACGACGCAGCGCCAGGCCACCACGCCGCCGGCTGCCACCAACAACACCGCGGGCGCCACCGCCGCACCGGCAGCTGCCGGCGCTGCCACGGCCGGCGCGGCAGGCGCCGCCGCCAAGAGCGGCGCCTCGCGTTGGCTGGGTCCCATCGCCGGCATCGCCGCCGGCCTCGGCATCGCCGCGCTGCTCTCCAGCATGGGCCTGTCCGGCGCATTCCTGGAATTCCTGTCGTCCGCGCTGCTGATCGCCGCCGTGGTCTTTGCCGTCATGTTCATCATCCGCCGCCTGCGCGGCGCCGGTCCGCGCACTGCCACGCAGGGTGCGTTCGGCGGGGCCAACAACGCCTCGGGCCAGCAGCAACAGCAGCCGATGTGGCGTGAATCGCTCAAGCCGGGCGCCGCCGCACCAGCCGCCGCCGCGCCGGTGGCCGCCGCTCCCGTCGAGCCGCCGGCCGTCCTGCCCAAGGCGGGCGACGACAACAACTGGTTCGTGCCGGGCGATTTCGACACGCCGAACTTCCTGAAGCAAGCCAAGGAACAGTTCGTCCGCATCCAGGCAGTCTGGGACAGCGGCAGCACCGACGGTCTGCGTGAATTCCTGACCGATGACCTGATCACCGAGCTCAAGCCCCAACTGGCCGAGCGCGGCGCGGCGCCCAACAAGACCGAAGTGGTCCTGTTGAACGCCGAGATGCTGGGCATCGAAACCGTCTCCGACGGCCACCTGGCCAGCGTGCGCTTCTCGGGCATGCTGCGCGAGGCGCCGGGCGCCGAAGCGTTCCGCTTCGAAGAAGTCTGGAACCTGTTCAAGCCGGCCAATGGCGGCTGGTTGCTGGCCGGCATCCAGCAGATCCCGGTGGAACACGCCAGCTAAGCCTGGCGGTCCGGCTCGACCGGCCATCTGCCGCGGGCGCCGCAAGGCGTCCGCCTGAACCGGCCCCCAGAGGGCCGGTTTTTCAATGTGCCTTCGCAAAACAGGCTCCCATCTAACCCGTTACACTCCCGATTTACCCATCAACTTCGGCAAGCCCTCCCGGGGTCCTTGCAACCGCCATGCTGCCTTTTTCGTTCCTGCCCACCCCCAAGCGTCTGGCCATCAGCGCCCTCAATGCCTTGCTGCGGCGCGAGGATTGGGCGCGTGAACGCCTGGCGCGGCATGCCGGCAAGACCGTCCGGTTCGCCATGGGCGGCTTCACGCTGGGCCTGTCCATCGACAGCGAAGGGCTGGCCGATCAAGCTGATCCGGCCGTGGTGCCCGACGTGACGCTGACGGTGTCGCCCGAAAAGCTGCCGCTGCCGCGACTGGGCGCCGGGCACGAGAAGCCCGATTTTGCCGAGGCCACGCATATTTCAGGCGACGCGGCGCTGGCGCAGGTGGTTGCCGACCTGTCCAAGCAGTTGCGCTGGGATCCGGAGGACGCGTTGGCCCGCGTGGTGGGCGACATTGCGGCGCTGCGCATCGTGGGCGGCGCGCGGGCCGTGTCGGATGGCGCGCGCACGGCGGGCAAGCGCCTGGCCGAGAACGTGTCCGAATACCTGTCCGAGGAAAGCGGCATGCTGGCGGGCCGTCCGGCCCTTGAACAATGGCGCCTGGACCTGGCCGACCTGAACACCCGCGCCGACGCGCTGGCGCGTTCCGCGGCTGCGCTGCAAACCCGCCTGGCCACGGCCGGCGCAAAGCGGGGCGCCTGATCCATGTTCCCCTTGCTGCGCCTGTTTCGCATCATCATCGTCTCGCTGCGCTACGGTCTGGATGAGCTGGTGCTGTCCAGCCTGAATCATCCGCTGGCCACCTGCCTGCTGCGCGTCATGCGCCTGGGCACCCGCCCGCGTTCACCGCGCGGGCAACGGCTGCGACTTGCCCTGGAATCGCTGGGCCCGATCTTCGTGAAGTTCGGGCAGGTGCTGTCCACCCGCCGCGACCTGATCCCCGCCGACATCGCCAATGAACTGGCGCTGCTGCAGGACCGCGTGCCGCCGTTCCCGTCGGCGCAGGCGGCTGCCTGCATCGAGGCGGCACTGGGCGCGCCTCCGGAAAAGCTGTTCGCGCAGTTCGATGTGGACCCGGTGGCTTCGGCGTCGATCGCGCAGGTGCACTTTGCGGTGCTGCACGACGGCCGTGAAGTCGCCGTGAAGGTGTTGCGTCCGGGCATGCTCAGCATCATCGAAAAAGACATGTCGCTGCTGAAGGTGGTGGCGCGCATCATCGAGCGCCTGGGCCCGGACGGCCGCCGCCTGAAGCCGCGCGAGGTCGTGGCCGAATTCGACAAATATCTGCACGACGAGCTGGACCTGGTGCGCGAGGCCTCCAATTGCAGCCAGCTGCGCCGCAACTTCGGTCCGGAGTCGGGGCGTGGCGACATGCTGATCGTGCCCGAGGTGATCTGGGAATACACGGCTTCCACCGTGTTCACGATGCAGCGCATGTACGGCATGCCGGTGGGCCAGGTCGACCGCATGCGCGAGGCCGGCATCGACATTCCGACG
>JAEYVD010000452.1 GCA_023432075.1 Pseudomonadota bacterium
GGCATCCATGCGCAGAATCAGCCCAGCGAGACGGGCTCGGCCGGGCAGCGGTGCGCCTTGAACCTGGCGGGCATCGACAAGAGCGCCATCTCACGCGGCGACTGGATTGCGGACGCGCGCGGTGTCCTGCCCTCGAAGCACGTGGATGTGGCGCTGACGCTACTGCCGTCGGCGGATGCGCCGGTGCGGGCCTGGGCGCCGCTGCACGTGCATATGGGCGCGGCGCGCCACGTGGCGCATGTGGTGCCGATCAGTGCCGAGTCGCTGCAGCCGGGGCAGTCGGGGTGGGTGCAACTGGTGTTTGACGAGCCGGTCTGCGCGATGCCGGGTGATCGCTTCATCGTGCGCAATGCGCAGGCGACGCGCACGGTGGGCGGCGGCCGGGTGCTGGACCCGAACGCACCGGACCGGAAGCGCCGAGCGGCGTCGCGGCTGGCGGGGTTGCAGGCGTTGTCCGAGATGCTGGATGGCGGCGGTTTGCAGCCGGTGCTGGCGCACGCGCCGCAGGGCCTGGATGAGGCCGCGCTGCAGCGGCTGACGGGCCGGCCGGTCAGCGAGATCACGACGCCGGCGGGCGCGCGGTGGATCGAGCCTCGCAATGCGCAAGGACCCCGCACGCTGATCCTGGCGCCGCATTGGGCGGCGCTGCGCGAGCGGGCCGAAGCGGCGCTGGCGGCGTTTCACCAGGGCGCGCCGGACGAACCGGGTCCGGACAGCGCGCGGCTGCGGCGCATGGCGATGCCGGCGATGCCGGACACGCTCTGGGCGTCGCTGCTGGAAGAACTGCAAGGCGATGGCCGCATCGCGCGCAATGGCCCCTGGCTGCATCTGCCATCGCATACGGCGACGCTGGGACACGCCGAATCGGCGCTGGCGGCGCGGCTGTTGCCGCTGCTGGACGAAGGCGCGTTCGATCCGCCGTGGGTGCGCGATCTGGCCCGGATGCAGAATGTCTCCGAGGACGCGGTGCGCCAGTTGCTGCGCAAGCTGTTGCGGCGGGGAGAAGTGGCGCAGGTGGTGAAGGATCTTTTCTATCACCGCGATCAGGTGCGCAAGCTGGCGGCGCTGGCGGCGGACCTGGCGGGGCAGCCGCAAGGACTGAATGCGGCGGTGTTCCGGGACGCGACAGGGCTGGGGCGCAAGCGGGCGATCCAGATCCTGGAGTTCTTCAATCGGGTGGGCTATACGCGGCGCGTGCGGGATACGCATGTGCTGCGGGGCGAAAGCGCCTATGCAGCCATGCAGCAGCGCGCCGAGCCGGTATCATAGGCGGTCCGCCACGGAAGGCATTCGTGCCCGGCGGCACGGCCGGGCTTCAAACCCGGTTGGGGGCGTCAGACGTTCCCAGGTAGGTTCGACTCCTGCTGCCTTCCGCCAGTTTTTTTGGACGTTGGCGTTCTTCTGCGGATGCCGGTTCCAAGATTTCCTTCTCCGGGTCTCTGACACGCCTGGATATTCGCCCTGCCGTGTTTGTTCTTGCCCGCGCTGTGGTGCTTCTTCTGCCGCCCGCGCCACCACGTGCTGGGTCGGTGAGTGATCGGGAGGTCGCTGCGCTCTCCTTCAACTGCGCAGCATGCGCGTCACCACGCCGCTTACGCTGTGCGATGTCCAGTCCAGTTCGCCCAGGTGCCAGTAGCGGATCGTGCCGCCGCGGTCGACGAGGTAGTTGGCGGGCAGGCCGGCGGCGTCCCATTTTTTGGAGGCGGTGCTGTTGCGGTCGTGCAGGACCGTGCCGGCGACGGGCCATTTTTTCAGGAAGGCGGTGATCTTGGCGGGGGATTCGCCGACGTTGACCGCGATGAAGCGCAGGCCTTCTTCGCGATGGCGTTTGGCCATGGTGGACATGATGGGAATCTCGTCGCGGCAGGGGTCGCACCAGGTGGCCCAGAAGCTGACGATGACCACGTTGCCGCGCCAGGAAGAGAGCTTCTGTTCGCGGCCGGACAGGTCCGGCAGGACAAGGGGCGGGGTGGGAGCGGTCCACGGGGCCCAATCGGGACCGGTGGCGGTTTTCAAGGCGGAGTCGCTGGCGGCGCGGGCCCAGGCGGGCAGGGCCGCCAGCGACAGGCTGGTTTGCAGGAGACGGCGGCGGCTTATCAAGGCGGACTCCCGCAAGGAAGTGGCGGTCAGATGGCGATGGGTCTGGCGGTGATGCGGTAGCTGAAGCTGTCGGGATCGAGGCTGTCCAGGCGGCCGGCGGCGGTTTCGCCGTTGGGATACATGAGGAACGGGATGGGGCCGTGCGCGGTGCCGGGCAGGACGACGTCGTGGCCGTGGTTGTAGGCGACCCAGTTCATTTCCCATGCGCCGAACAGCATGACGCGCGCGGCGCGGACCTTGGCGTCGGTAAGCGGGAGTTCACCGGGCGGTTCCTCGAGCATGACCTTGCGTACGTCGGCCGGGTCGACGGGAATCCAGCCGTAGCCGGCGGCGTAGAACTCGGCGCGGCAGTGCTGGGCGCGGGTGACGTCGCCGGCCTTGCCGAGGCTCTTGTAGCCGAGCTGCGAGTTGTCCACGCGCAGTCCGTAGGCGTCGCGCGCGGGGATGCCGGCGGCGCGGGCCAGCGCGACGAAGAGCGCGTTGATGTCGGCGCATTTGCCGTTCAGGTCGTTGGCCGTGAGCATGTAGCGCACGTCGCCGGTGCCGCAGCCGCGTGTGGACGCAGTGCGGCAAGTGTTTTCGACCACCCAGTCGTAGATGGCGCGGGCGCGCGCCAGGTCGCCCTGATGGCCTTGGGTGATGCGGTCGGCGGTGGTCTTGACGATGCCGTCGGTGGGCAAGAGGGCGGTCGGTTGCAGGAATTCTTGCAGCGCGGCGGCGTTCTCGCGCGCGGCGTCGGCGGGGGGCGGCTGGGTCAGGTCGACGCGGCGGTTGCGGGTCTGGAAGCGGCTGGTCAGCGTGACGGTGCGGGGCGACTGCGCATCGGGCCATTGGACGGCGAGCATCTGGACGTCGTAGCCGGGCGCGCGGGTCAGCGTGGCGACGCCGCCGCCGCTGGCCTGCCAGGTGTTTTGCACGCCGCGCTGGTAGGACGTGTCGGTCGCATAGGGCACGGGCAGCCAGATTCGGGTGTGGGCGGCGGGGTCCGTGATGCTGACGGCGGTGGTCAGTTCGTAGGTGCGCCACGCGGTGGCGACCGGGGTTTGCTGGGCGCGCGCGGCGTGCGGCAGCACGGCAGTGGCGGCAGTGGTGGCGCACGCGGCGCCCGAGAAACGGAGAAAGTGTCGGCGGTCCATAGAGCCCCCACGCACGGTGAAGATTGGCTGTCGGTGCGCCCGTGGCCGGGCGGCCATCCGTTGCTGCATGCGATCGATCATAGGGCCAATCGCGGGGGCGGTGCTATCCTTTTTCGATTGATCCCATGGAGATAGAGATGACCCAGGATGTTGCGTCCTCGACCGTGCCGCGCCTGACTTCGTTGTCGCATGGCGGCGGCTGTGGCTGCAAGATCGCGCCGGGCGTGCTGTCGGCGCTGCTGGCGCGGTTCGGTCCCGCGGCCAGTTATCCGAACCTGCTGGTGGGCACCGAAACCGCTGACGATGCGGCGGTGTACCGGCTCAACGATGCGCAGGCGCTCATCGCCACGACGGACTTCTTCATGCCGATCGTTGACGATCCCTTCGACTTTGGCCGCATCGCCGCGACCAACGCGCTGTCGGATGTGTACGCGATGGGCGGCACGCCGATCATGGCGCTGGCGATCGTGGGCATGCCGATCAACGTGCTGCCGCACAGCGTCATCGCTGAAATCCTGAAGGGCGGCGAATCGG
>JAEYVD010000045.1 GCA_023432075.1 Pseudomonadota bacterium
TGGAAGACGGCGATGTCGTCGACCTGCAACTGTCGCGCGTCTGGATCGTGGACGCCGCCGGCAAGAACGTCGACCGCGAAGTGCACACCGTGCACGTGCACACGGGCGCTGCCGAACTGGGCCCCTACCGCCACTACATGCAGAAAGAAATCTTCGAGCAGCCGCGTGCGGTCGGCGACACCCTGCAAGATATCGAATCCATCACGCCGGAGCTCTTTGGCGACGACGCCTACAAGATCTTCAAGGAAGTCGATTCCCTGCTGATCCTGGCCTGCGGCACCAGCTACTACGCGGGCCTGACCGCCAAGTACTGGATCGAATCGATCGCCAAGATCCCGGTCGCCGTCGAAATCGCCAGCGAATACCGCTACCGCGACAGCGTGCCGAACCCGCGCTCGCTGGTCGTGACGATCTCGCAGTCCGGCGAAACCGCCGACACGCTGGCCGCCCTGAAGCACGCCCGCTCGCTGGGCATGGAACACACGCTGACCATCTGCAACGTGTCCACCAGCGCGATGGTGCGCGAGTGCAAGCTGTCGTACATCACACGCGCCGGCGTCGAAATCGGCGTGGCGTCGACCAAGGCCTTCACCACCCAGCTCACCGCGCTGTTCCTCTTGACCCTGGCGCTGGCGCAAACGCGCGGCAAGCTCACGGAAGAGCAGGAAGCCGAGCACCTGAAGGCGCTGCGCCACCTGCCGTCCGCCATCGGCTCGGTGCTGGCGCTGGAACCGCAGATTATGGCGTGGGCCGACCGCTTCGCCTCGAAGGAAAACGCCCTGTTCCTGGGCCGCGGCATGCACTACCCGATCGCCCTGGAAGGCGCGCTCAAGCTCAAGGAAATCAGCTACATCCACGCCGAAGCCTATCCGGCGGGTGAACTGAAGCACGGCCCGCTGGCGCTGGTCACCGAGCACATGCCGGTCGTCACCATCGCACCCAAGGACGAGCTGCTGGAAAAGCTGAAGTCCAACATGCAGGAAGTGCGCGCGCGTGGCGGCGAGCTGTATGTGTTTGCCGACGCCGACAGCAAGATCCAAAGCGCCGAAGGCATGCACGTGATCCGCATGCCGGAACACTACGGCAAGCTGTCGCCGATTCTGCACACGGTGCCGCTGCAGTTGCTGTCGTATCACACCGCCTGCGCGCGGGGTACCGATGTGGATAAGCCGCGGAATCTGGCCAAGAGCGTGACGGTGGAGTGATGCGGTAACGGATGCATTCCGTTTTTCCGTTTCGCTTTGTACATGGACAAGGGCCGCGCGAGCGGCCCTTGTTCACGACCAATGCGCGTGATTGAAAGCTTGGCGTGCGCCAGCTGTGGCACTACCGCGCGCTTGCCAGCGTTATAAGGCGAAATCGGGAGCGTAGGCCAAGCCGATACGGACTGGACGCTCCGGCTCAACATTCTTGCGGTCGTTCAGAGGCCGAGTTCCGACAAGCCCGGATGATCGTCGGGCCGGCGGCCGAGAGGCCAATGGAACTTTCGCTCCGATTCCTTGATCGGCATGTCGTTGATGCAGGCGTAGCGGCGGTGCATCAGTCCGTCAGGCATGAACTCCCAGTTCTCGTTGCCGTACGAGCGGAACCAATTGCCCGCGTCGTCGTGCCACTCGTAGGCGTAACGCACGGCGATCCGGTTGCCATCGTGTGCCCAGAGTTCCTTGATGAGCCGGTAGTCGAGTTCCTTCTTCCACTTCCGATCCAGGAAGCCTTGGGCTTCTGCCCGGTTGTTGGCGAATTCGGCGCGATTGCGCCATTTGGTATCCAGCGTATAGGCCAGCGCGACTTTCGCGGCATCGCGCGTGTTCCAACCATCTTCGGCGAGCCGTACCTTCTGAATGGCGGTTTCTTTGGTGAACGGCGGCAGCGGGGGGCGAGTTTCCATGATTGCTCCTGGGCGGAATCGAGTAGAACGGTCTGTCTACATGTGCAGATTAGCGCAAGTGGAACGACCTGTCTACTACTGATTGCAGGGGGTGGACCGATCTGTCTACAATGCGTCATGACACGCAACACTCCCCCCGTCGACACGCTCTCGCCCCGTGAACGCATCCTGCACGCGGCCCATGCCTTGTTTTACGGCCAGGGCATTCGCGCCACCGGGGTCGACAAGATCATCGAAGCCGCCGCCGTCACCAAGGTGACGTTCTATCGGCACTATCCCAGCAAGGAATTGCTGGTGATGGCTTATCTCGAATTCCGTCACGAACGCTGGATGCAGTGGTTTAGCGCTAGCCTCGCGTCCAACCTGGCCGCCGGCGCCTCGCAGATTGACTCGCTGGCGCTCACGCTGCGCGACTGGTTCGACAGCGAGGAATTCCGCGGCTGCGCCTTCTTGAACGCCGCAGCCGAGTTCGGCTCCACGCATCCCGAGATACTGAAGGTCGTGCGCGAGCATAAGAACGACGTCGCGAGATGTCTGGACGAGATCTTCGAAAGCCCTGGCCACTCCCTGGGCGGCCCCCTCACGGTCGCCATCGACGGCGCCATCGTGCACGCCCAGATGGGCGAATCCACCGATCGCGCCATCGATGCCATGCGGCGTCTCTCGCACTGCGTTCTGGATGATTGACGCCTGCGAAGGCGTATGTGGGTTGCCGCGAATGGCGCTCTCACGTCTCGCGCCGTGGATGGCGGCTTTCAACCCGACTGGCGCGCCAGTTGCACTAGGTGACTATCCACGCCCGGACGATATCAACATTGGTCGTCATGGCATCGTCCTCTGGATCAGCCCCACTTCATCTCGCCTTTGGCCACCTTGGCGCCGATTTGCAACGCGGGCGCGAGGCCGGCATTGGGGTAGCGCTTGACCATGGCTGCGATCAGGGCATCGCTGTTGGCGGCCTTGGACACTTCTTCCTCGAACGCGAGCAGGTACTCACGGGTGTAGTTGACGGCCGAGACGTCCTCTGCCCCCTCGACCGCCATGTGCCCCGGCACGACCACGGCAGGCTTGCGCGCCGCGATGGCTTCCAGGTTCTTGATCCAGGCCGCGCGGGCTGCGGGCGTGGGGGTGTCGGCGGTCCACACATGCAGGCCGGAGAAGACCAGCACGCCGCCGAACACCGCGTTCAATGACGGCACCCACAGATAGCGGCGGTTATCCATGCCCTGTGCCTTGACGATCTCAATCGCGTTGCCGTCGAGCGTCAGCGCGTGACCATCGAAGGCTTCCGGGAAAACGATGTCGGCCAGGCTGCGCGGGCCGTTTTCCTTGAGCTGGGGTGACCAGGTGTCGATCTTTTTCTGCACGTTGGCGCGGATGGCGGCGATGGTGTCGGAAGCGGCGATTACCTTGGCTTGCGGAAACGCGGCCTTGATCGCGCCCAGGCTGAAGTAATAGTCAGGATCGCTCTGGCTGATGTAGATGGTGGTCAGCGTCTTGCCCGTTGTCTTGATGGCATCGGCCACCGCGCGGCCATCGGGCAGTGAAAAGCCGCCATCGATCAGGATCGCTTCCCGGGCACCCGAGAGCAGTACGGGGGCACGAAAGAAGCCTTTTTCTCCGGCGGGATAGTGCTTCCATTGCAAGGGAGCGCCCGTGTCCGAGGCGTTCGCGCGTCCGGCCAGGACGGTGGCGGCGCCGGCGGCGGCCGCGGCTTGAATAAAGTCTCGACGAGTCATCATGATGCTTTCCGGCTGAATGTAAGCGTTAGGAGAATGGATTCGGGCGCCTGGTGCCTAGGGCAATGCGTGGGCTGCCCGCTCAATGAAGTCGGTGACCGCCTGCGGCTGGGAGATCATGGATAGGTGGCTTGACGCCAACGACGTGACGGCCGACCTTGCCTGTGCGGACATCTTGCGTTGCAGCGCTTCGGGTACGGCGGCATCGCCTTGCGTCATCAGATAAAAGCTGGGCTTGCCGCGCCATGCCGCATGACCGATTTTTTCGCCAAATGCCTGGGCGGCGATTGGCTGCTGCATCGCCGTCAGGAGACGCACTTTGTCGGGAGCCACGTCGCCCGCCATGACGCGGCCAAAAGTGGCTTCGTCCAGCCAGATGAATCCGTCATGGTCCGGGCGTAAGGCTTGCATGGGCACGGCCTGGCGTTCAAGCATCTCTGCCACGGACTCGTTGGAATCCGGAACCAGCGCGGACACATACGCGATGCCCCTGACGTTCGGTTCGTTGGCGGCAGCCGTCACCACGGCGCCTGCCCACGAGTGGCCCACGATCAGAGCGTCGCCCTGCTGACGCCGAAGCACGCGCGTGGTGGCTTCGATGTCGGCGGCCAGGGAAGTCAGCGGGTTCTGGACTGCGGTGACGGTAAATCCCTTTGCCTGCAGGCGGGCAATGACGCCGGACCATATCGATCCGTCGGTGAAGGCGCCATGAACCAGGACAATGTTGCGCACTGGCTCGGCTGCGCTGGACATGGCCGGCAGGATGGCGCAGGTGGAGAGGATGGCCGAATGCAGCAGGCGGATCAGCGGAATGCGGTGATTCATGATTGGGCTCCAGCAAGCGAAAGGGCTCGATCCATTGTCGTGCTTGCGTCGCCTCTGACGGAAGGAAGCCTGAAGGCCGCGGACCAGTCATCCGCAGCGCATCCGGCAGTGGAGCATGCTCCTCACCCCGCCTACAACGGCAAAACGCGATACGCAGCGTCCTGAAAAAGCGCGGTTTTCCCCGTTGACGTCCGCGCAAGCGCGCGTTACTCCGCGGGTGAAATGGGTTCGCAGCCGTACTGCCCGGACACGTGCTTCATGACCTCCGGGACGTTTCGCGCCAGATATTCCACAAACGCACGTACGGCAGGCACCATGCCTCGTCGCGAGGGGTACACCAGATGCAATTGATGCCGGGATCGCGCATGGTCCGGCAGCAGCGCAACGAGCTGGTTGCTGTCCAGGGCATTTGCGCAAACGTGAGTGGGAAGATGGGCGACGCCCACACCTGCGACTGCGGCGTGGTGGAGCAGGTACACGTCGTCGGACACCAGCAGGGACCGATAGTCGATCGTCTGCACCGAGCCGTCCGCGGCAGCGATCCGCCAGCGGGGCGGTTCGCCATTGATGCCTTTGGGGCCGATGCCCAGGGCGCCCTGCAAGTCCGCTGGCTCCGCGAATGGGCCGTGCTTAGCCACGAACGACGGGCTGGCCACCAGGACTTGTTCGCTGACGCCCAACGAGCGCACCACGAGCTCGGAATCGTCCAGCACGGTTCGTATCCGGATGGCGACGTCGAATCCCTCTGCGATCACGTCCACCCGCCGGCTCGTGATCTCGAACTCGAGCTGCACCTCCGGTTCGCTGAGCAGAAATTGCGGCAGGACACGGGCGAGGAACAGATGGGCGACCCCGACGGGACAACTGACCCGCACTTTGCCGATCGGGCCTTCGGCAGCTTGCTGGGCCACGTCGACGGCGGCCTTGGCTGCGGTGGTGACGCTTTGGCAGTGCTTGTAGAACTCGTTGCCGGCATCGGTCAATCCGACGACGCGCGTGGAACGGTGCAGCAGCCGTACGCCCAATTGATCTTCGAGGTCCCCGATGCGGCGGCTGACCTTCGACTTGGGAAATCCCAGCGCGCGGCCCGCGCTGGAAAAGCTGCCGTGTTCCACAACAGCGGCAAACAAGGCCAAGTCGTTCAGATCGATCATGCGCGGCTCCCGGTTTATTGTCCCGTCCCATGAGACAAAGCGTCATGCTGTCGCATTCTAGCGCCCAGAATCAGGCGGAAGTAGAGTGCCGTCACCGTATCCCTTTCCGAGAAATTCCATGCAAGTCCTGCTGATTGATTCTTCGATTCTTGGCGATGCCTCCGCCTCGCGTGCGCTGACGCATGAGGTGCTCGATTCGATTATTTCGCTCGTACCCACCAGCAAGCTCATCTACCGCGACGTGGTAGAGGAACCCATCGCCCACCTGACTGGCTCGATTGCAGCAGGATTTCGGCCGATCGGCCCCACGAGCTTTGATGCCGAAACGATCAAGGAGCACGCGCGTTCGGAGTCGCTGGTTAACGAGTTCCTGGCGAGCGACGTCGTTGTGATCGGCGCGCCCATGTACAACTTTTCCGTGTCGAGTCAGTTGAAGGCCTGGATCGATCGCATCGTGCAGCCCGGCCGCACGTTCAAGTACACGCCGGCGGGCCCGGTGGGACTGGCAGGTCCGAAAGCCGTCATCGTGGTGTCCACCCGGGGCGGCAGCTACCTCTCCGGGCCGATGAGCGGACTCGATTTCCAGGAGGCCTACATCAAGGCGGCGTTCGGCTTCATGGGTATTTCGGACGTCCAGTTCGTGCGTGCGGAAAACATGTCGCGCGGCACGGAGGCGAGCGCCAAGTCCATGGCCGGCGCGCGCGAGGAGATCGACAACATCGTCCGGCTGGCGCTTACCGTCTGAGGCGGACGAAATGGCGTTCACGCCTCAGTTGCATTCGCGCTCCTGGCCAGATCAATGGCGATGGTCGGCATTCCGAGCCCCGCCGTGCGCGGCGATGAACATGGCGGCAGCCGACCGGCAATAGGAGTCGATTTCGTTGTCGTCCTCTGCTTTTGCCTCATCGAAGCGAGCGATTGTCAGGAGGTCGCAACCCTTGATGAGCGCGGCAAACAAGCGGGCGGAGCGGCCAGGATCGGGCACGTTCAGCGCCGCCTTCGCGTGCAACTGACGCAACAGGGCCTCGATCTGGGCGATGACATAGGCTGCGCCGGCTTCGTAATGAAGCTTGCTTAACGACTTCTGATTCGTCTTGTCAGCCATGATCATGGCTTCGACACTGCGAACCTCCGGGCTCAACAGCGTGCGAAGCAGGAATGATCCCACTGTGACGAGTTGATCTTCCGCTGAACCCTCGACGCCTTCAACAAGCGCCTGAGGTGCGAACTGGTGGCAGTGCGCCGCGATGGCTGCGCTGAATAGCGCTTCCTTGTTCTCGAAATGGCGATAGATGCTGAGCTTGGATATCTTCGCGCGCTGGGCGACCTTGTCCATGGTTGTCGCTTGAAAACCCAGTTCCACGAACAGTTGGCTGGCCGCGTCCACGATCGTTTGGCCAAGCGCCTCGTTGACGGGCCGACCGCGCCGGCCCTGAACTTTTTTTTCCGTCACGTGTATTCCAGTACTTGACAGTATCGTAAATGGCATTTTAGGATACCTCATGGTATCTGAAATGAGCGCGCCGGTGAATGGGCTTCTGGACGGTAGCGGCGCTTTTCGGCACCTCCACATGCACTCTCGGCGCACCGCCAAGCGCAGCCTCAATCCCTTCCATCGAGAACACGGACTCCCACACCATGAATGACGTCATCATCATCGGCGGCAGCTTTGCCGGCCTTGCCGCGGCACTTCAACTCGGCCGCGCCCGCCGAAAGGTCATCGTTCTCGATACCGGCCTGCCGCGCAATCGCTTTGCCGACCATTCACATGGAATGCTCGGTCACGATCACAAGCCACCGCTGGACATCCTGACCGAGGCGCGGGAGCAGCTCGCGCGGTATCCCTCAGTCAGGCTCATCAGTGCAAGGGCTGACAGCGTTTCGGGCGCCATGGACGATTTCTCGGTCCTGACGGGCGATGGCCAAACCCTTGGTGCACGCCGCTTGATCTTGAGCTATGGCGTGGCTGACCAGATGCTTGGTGTTCCGGGCTTTGCCGAGGGCTGGGGCACGTCCATCGTTGCCTGCCCCTATTGCGACGGCTTCGAAGTCGCAGGGCGGCATTGGGGCCTCATCTGGTCCGGCCCGCCGTCGCACAACTACGTCAGGCTGTACCACGACTGGACCGACACGCTGACGGTCTTCGCGCATGGTCACGACATCCCGCCCGATGTTCGCGATGATCTCGCACGCCGCCGCGTCCACGTCGTTGATGGCCTGATCACCGAACTGAACCATCTCGAAAGCCATAACGTCACCGTCAAGCTCGATGCAGGACCGGCTGTCGCAGTCGACATCCTGTTTGCCCATCCGCGCAACAAGCCCTCTGCACGCTTGCATGAATCGCTGGACCTCGCCACGGTCGATACGCCGCAAGGCATCGCCCTCAAGGTCGACGAGCGCCGTCAGACCAGCACGCCTGGCATCTACGCCGCGGGCGACCTTGCCAACGCCGCCATGCATTCGGTCACCACGGCATCCTGGCAAGGCGCGATGGCGGGAATCTTCGCGCAGCAGTCGATGGTTGTTTGAGAGCACGGATTCCATTCTTTCCGTTGCGCCGTTGCCTTCGAAAGGCTGGCGTAGATTCAACCTGGGAAAGAATGAATTTCGAGACCTATTTGCGGCCAAACAGGCGGCTGAGGATGCCACGCGGCGCGGCCGCGGCTTGTTCCGCTGCCAGCGCATTCTGCATCGACAGCGCCTGGAACTGAGGCTTGCCGTTCTGTTGGTACGACGCGGCCGCTTGGCGGAATGCCAGCGCCGATTCAGCATGGCGCTTCATGTGGCCGTAGGTTTCCCCGCGTGAGAACAGCGCCCAGCTGCGGTAGTCGGGATCCAGCGCAATAAGGCGGTCGCAGGCGGCAAGCGCTTCCTCGTATCGGTTCGCGGCGATCAGCGCATTGACGCGTTCGGCATGCAGGGGGCCGCTGTCGGGCCAGTGCGCCATCGCCTTGTCCGCGTCGGCCACGGCCTCGGATGCGCGCCCCAGGTGGGTCAGAGCCTCGATGCGCGCTCGGCGCCACTTCAGCCAATCGGGATCCAGCGAGATCGCGACCTCGGACAAGGGCAAGGCCTCTTCGTGGCGTTCCAGCCTGTTCAGCATGTCGGCGGCGTTGCCGGGCAGGAAGTCGTTGTCGGGCGCGAGTTCGTAGCCGCGAAGGTAATAGGTCAGCGCCGCTTCCCAGCGGCGCTGGTCGCGCTGCGCATTGCCGGCGATGAACAGCAACTGGGCGTCGCCGCTGGACAGCGGATCCAGGCCCTGCAACGCCGCTTCAGCCAACTCCGGGTCGCCGCTGCGCACATACTCGCGGGCTTGCTCCTTGCGGCCTTCCCAGCCGCTCTCTGAGAGTGCGTCCAGGCGCCGCCATAGCGGCGCCGCCTCGTCCGCTCGGCCCAGGCGGTGCAGGGAGCGCGCCTTGCCTTCCAGGGGCCAGTCCCAGTCGGGTTCGCGGCGCAGCAGGCTGGTCCATTCCTCCACCGCGTCTTCATGGCGTCCGAGCGCCTGGAGGCACGAGGCGCGATTGTGCTGGATTGCGTTCTTCTCGCCCAGGATGGCGCGGGCGCGGTCGAACATCGCGATGGCGTTGTCCAGGTCACCCAGACGGCGGTAGTTGTTGCCGGCGTCGTAAAGAAAGCCACCGTTGTTGGGCGCCAGCGCGACGGCGCGCTGATGGTAGGGCAGCGCATCCTGGTAGCGGCCTGCGTTGTGCAGGTTGGATCCGATATAGCAATGCGGCGCCGCGGCAGAGGGGCGCAGTTGCGAGGCGCGGGTCCAGCTTGCAATGGCGTCGTCCAGTCGCCCGTCATTGATCAACAGATAGCCCTCGGCCATCAGCAATCCGAAGTGCGACGGCGCACGTGCCAGCGCCTCGCGCAGCATGCGCCAGGCGTGCTGCTGTTGGCCCGCATCGTAGAGCGCGGTGACTCGCAAGCGAATAGCGTCGCTGCATTGCGGATCCAGCGCCAACGCGCGGTCCAGGTCTGAGTCGCGCTGCGCGTTCGCGCCGCGCTGGTCGTGGCAGCGGGCGCGCAATGCCCACATGACGGCGAGATCTGGCTGTTCGCGCAGTCCTTGCTCGCACAAGGCAAGCATTTGGGCAAGGTCGCCGCCGTCATCGGCGCGGTGGATGGATTCGATCAGGCTGGACATGCGCAGGGTGCTCTACTCGGAAGGCTGGATTAGCGCGCCAGGGCGCCGGCGTCGTGACGGCAACGGTAGGGGCGGTCTTCGCGCGGGATGTCGTCGCTGCCGCATTGCCAACGGCGCACGCCGCCGCCTTTCTTTTCGGATCTCAGCTCGGGGAGATAGACCAGGTGCTTGCCGCCCAGCGACGGTGAGTCCGCCGTGCCCGGATCGCCCGCGATGGTAAAGCGCAGCACCCCGTTGACGGGATTCATCTCAAGGTTGCTGAAGCCGCTGGTTCGCAGCGATTCAAGCGTCACGCCGAGGGCGGCCATGTCGGGCGCAAACGTTTTGGTGCGCTGGTAGTGGCTTTCCGCGAGCAGGCGCACGGGATCCGACACGAGATCCAGGTGTATGACGTTGGCGTGCAGCGGATTGTCTCCGTCATCCGTCTCCAGGGCGACTACCGCGATCACCATGCCGACCAGGACCAGCCCCCCCATGCCGAACACGATGAACAGCATGCGGCCCACGCCTGTGACAGCCCGAACCCGAGCCAGCGCGGGCAGCACGGCCCGCGGATTGGCCTGGCTAGACACCACGTGAGTGCCGGCGAGGGCGTTGTGCATGGCGCGCTCGCCAAAAATAGACTGCTGTATATGGTGGTAGATGCCAGGTAATACCACATTCATCGAGTACTTCAGGGTGTGCCGCCAGATCGAGCGCAGCAGTCCAGGTGAGCTGCCCTTGCGCGTCACCACCCGCTGCTTCAAGAGACGCTTGCCGGGCGAACCATTGCCCCACGCGTCCATGAAGGCGGGCAGCAACAAGCCCAGTAGCCCGCCAGCCATTGCCAGCAGCACGGGTGCGTCTGCGCCCGTCAGGCCTAGGTAGGTGTAAGAAGCGGCCATGGACAAACCGACCGTCCCCGCGGCCATGACGACGACGTCGAACGCCGTGGCGGCCAGCCGGGCCCAGATGCTGGGAAAGACGGGGACGTCGCCGCGTGGGCTGGAGCGCTGGGCGGGCGCCGCTTGGGAAGTGACCGGCAGGGGGGCTTTGCAGCTGAAGCACAGCTTGTTGGCGGCCGGATTCTGCCAGTTGCAGCGAGGGCATTGCATGGGATCGGAGGCTGGTGTGCTGAAGCCGGTCTGAGCGGCAGGACTGCGGATGATACCCATGTGGCCCCGATTCTGGTGGCGCGATCGACCTTACACCGTGATCTGGCGGGCGCACCCCTTCGGGATGACTTTCCCGAAATCAACCATCGTTCCAAAAAAAGAACGCTGAGGCCAAAAATTGCGGTCTACCGCGAGATTGTCCTGCCGAATATAGTTCTGGTCATGGCAGCGACGCGCTGCAAGCAACACCCCAAAACCTACCTCTCCAAGGACACTGACATGACCCACACCACCGCAAAGCTCGAAGTGCTGACCCCCGAAAACAGCCAGATCATCTTCATCGATCACCAGCCGCAAATGGCCTTCGGCGTGCAGTCGATCGACCGCCAAACGCTGAAGAACAACGTCGTGGGGCTGGCCAAGGGGGCCAAGGCGTTCGACATTCCGACCATCATCACCACCGTCGAGACCGAATCGTTCTCCGGCTATACCTATCCGGAATTGCTCGATGTCTTCCCGGAAAAGAAAGTGCTGGAACGCACCTCGATGAACTCGTGGGATGACCAGAAGGTGCGCGATCAGCTGGCCGCCAATGGCCGCAAGAAGGTGATCGTGGCGGGTCTCTGGACCGAAGTCTGCAACACCACCTTTGCGCTGTGCGCGATGCTGGAGGGCGAGTACGAGATCTACATGGTGTCCGATGCGTCGGGCGGCACGTCCAAGGAAGCGCACGACATGGCCATGCAGCGCATGATCCAGGCCGGCGTCGTGCCGGTCACGTGGCAGCAGGTGCTGCTGGAGTGGCAGCGCGACTGGGCACGCCGCGATTCGTACG
>JAEYVD010000548.1 GCA_023432075.1 Pseudomonadota bacterium
CCTTTGCCCGTCTGCGCGATCGCGATGCGGTTGTGAAGCTGTTTGCCGAAATCGGCCCGCGCTACGCGGCCCGTAACGGCGGCTACACCCGCGTGCTGAAGATGGGCTTCCGTCAAGGCGACAACGCTCCCATGGCTTTCATGGAACTGGTTGACCGTCCGGAAGTCGATGAAGCCGCTGAGGACAGCGCCGAGTAATTTCGGCAGCTAGATAAGCGACAAGGGCGGGTCTTCGGACCCGCCCTTGTTTTTTTTTCGCCTCAGTCGCCGCCTTCGCTTACTGCGCGCATGCCCCGCGGTCACTCTCCACGTTCGGGGCCGCCGCGCAGTTGCCCGCGCAATTGCGCGGCCGTGGCCGCCAGCGCTTCCGGCGGCGACTGAGGCGGCATCTTGAAAGTCAGGTCCTGCTGCTCGATGTACTGCGTCGATGTCACGTCCTGCGGGTGGTGCATCGGGATGACGTGCGCATGCGCGTGCGCAACGTGGATCCCCGTGAAGGCAAAACCCACGCGCTCAACGCCATACAGGCGCTTCATCTGGCGCCCCAGCCGCTGACCCAGGTTGACGATGCTGGCCGCCAGGTCGGCCGGCATGTCCTCGTAGTAGGGATAGTGCTGCTTGGGGATGATGAGCGTGTGTCCGGCGCGCACGGGGTGGATATCCAGGAAGGCCAGGAGGCGGTCGTCTTCGTGGACGACGTGCGCGGGGATTTCGTGACGGGCGATGCGGCAGAACAGGCAGTTGTCGGACATGCTTGCCTCGGCGTGAAAAGGGATGGCGCGGCGGCCGCGCGACCGGCAGCGCCGGGGAGTTGGCCGCAATATCGATAAAATACCTCGAGTTACATCCCACGCGGGTATCCCAAGGAGGTTCCATGTTGCGCGATGACGACGTCGTGCTGGTCATCAGCAATGCGCCGGATCTGCTTCTGGCCAAGCGTATCGCGCACGTGCTCGTCGAGGACGGGCTGGCGGCCTGCGTGAACCTTGGCGCGCCGGGGTTGTCCATCTACCTGTGGAACGGAGAGGTCGAAGGGACGGAGGAAATTCCCATCCACATCAAGACGACCTACGCGCGGCATGCCGCCGTCGTGCAGGCCCTGTCGCAGATGCACCCCTACGACGTTCCCGAGATCATCGTGCTGCCAGTCATCGGCGGCGCGGCGCCATACCTGGACTGGGTGCGCGAGCAGACGGCCATTACGCAGAACAAGAGAAACTGATGTTGCAACTTGCCGGTACGGTTGGCGCGCGCGGGCGCGCCGGCAGCGTGACCCCCTCCATCCTGAGGCGATGCCTGGCGTTGCTGGCAGTGATGCTTCTGCTGCTGGGATGGCAGACCGCCGCGCGGGCGCAAGCCGAATTCCTCGAACCGGAAAAAGCCTTTGTGTTCAGCGCGCAGATGGCGTCGCCGGATACGCTCGAATTGCACTATCGCGTGGCGCCCGGCTATTACATGTACCGCGAGCGCTTCGGGATTGCGATCACCCCGGCCGACGCCACCAAGCTCGGGCAAGCCGTTTATCCCAAGGGCGAAGTCAAATACGACCCGACCTTCGAAAAGGACATGGAGGTCTTTCACAAGGACGTGACGATCCGCGTTCCCATAGGCGCGGGCGGACAGCCCTTCACGCTGACGTTGACGGGCCAAGGCTGCGCGGATGCGGGGCTGTGCTATCCGCCGATGGACAGCACCGTGAAACTCACGCCCGTGGCCGGCGGTTATGTGGTGGCGGGCACGGCTATCGGCGGGGCGGCGTCCATGACGCCGGCATCCTCCGGTGGACTGTCCGCGTTGGTGAATGCTGGCGACACGGGCTTGGCGGATGCCCTGGGGGGGCTGGGCTGGATCAAGACCGCGGGCGTCTTTTTGGTGCTGGGCCTGCTGCTGGCCTTCACGCCGTGCGTGCTGCCCATGATTCCGATCCTCTCGTCGATCGTGCTGGGCGGGGCGCAGCAGCAGCGGCCGAGCCGCAGTCGCGGTCTGGCGCTGGCGGCGACGTACGTGCTGGGCATGTCGGTGGTGTACACCGCGCTGGGCGTGGCGGCGGGGCTGAGCGGCGCGGGGCTTGCCGCCTGGCTGCAGACGCCGTGGATTCTGACGCTTTTTGCCATCCTGCTGGCCGTGCTGGCGCTGGCCATGTTCGACGTCTTCACTTTCCAGATGCCCTCGGGCATCCAGGCCATGCTGTCGGACCGGTCCTCGCGCGTGCCGGGCGGGCGTTATACCGGGGCGCTGGTGATGGGCGCGCTGTCGGCGCTGATCGTCGGTCCGTGCGTGGCCGCGCCGCTTGCTGGCGCTTTGCTGTACATCTCGCAGACGGGCGACGTGGTCCTGGGCGGATCTGCGCTCTTTGCAATGGCGTGGGGCATGGGCGTGCCGCTGCTGATCGTCGGCGCATCGTCTTCGGCGTTGCTGCCCAAGGCCGGTCCGTGGATGGACGGCGTCAAGCGGCTGTTTGGCATGCTGTTGCTGGCGACGGCGTGGTGGATGCTCATCCCCGTCGTGCCGACGTGGGTGCAGATGACGGGCTGGGCATTCCTGGCTGTGGTGTCGGCCGTGATGCTGCGCGCCTTTGATGCCCTGCCGCCGGGCGCGGGCGCCGGTCGCATGTTCGGCAAGGGTCTGGGCCTGTTGCTGGCCCTGGCGGCCGCGGCGTGGCTTGTGGGGGCTGCTAGCGGAGGCCGCGACGTCCTACAGCCGCTCTCGCACCTGGCCGCGCGCGGCGACGCGCCGGCCGCCGGCGGGGCCGCGGCGGGCGAGGTGCAGTTCACCCGGGTTCGCAGCAACGCCGAGCTGGATGCGGTGCTTGCGCAAAGCACCCGGCCGGTGATGCTGGACTTCTACGCGGACTGGTGCGTGTCCTGCCGCGAGATGGAGCGTTTCACCTTTACCGATGCGGGGGTGGCGCAGCGCATGGCCGGGATGGTGCTGGTGCAGGCCGACGTGACGGCGAACAATGCCGACGACCGCGCGCTGCTCAAGCGATTCCGTCTGTTCGGCCCGCCAGGCATCATGTTCTTCGAGCCCGGCGGCAAGGAGATCGCGGAAGCTCGCGTCGTGGGATTCCAGGATGCCAAACGCTTCACCGAGTCGCTGGATCGCGTCCTGGTCCGCTGAGGGCGCGGCGCACGGGGGCCGGGTGGGGCGTGCCATCGTCTGATGCGCGCAACGCGGCTTGCCGCGCATTGAATCGAGGGAAGGGGCGATATACCATGATCGCTTCGCCGCCCGCGCGGCGCATCCAACTCCCTCCAGGCTGACGCCGTGACGTCCCCCACAGTTGATGCAAGCCAGGACCGGCATGGTCTGATCTATCTTCAATTGATGTTCGTCATGGCCACCTGGGGCCTGAACATCGTCTCCATCAAGTATCTGACGCAGCACATGGACATCCAGGCGCTGGCCGCCGTTCGGATCG
>JAEYVD010000549.1 GCA_023432075.1 Pseudomonadota bacterium
AGTTCACTTCAGGGAGAAGTCCACGCGCGAGGGTTGCCCCTCGTCCTTGATGCCATCGGCGTCCAGCTGCGGCGCGACGATGAACACGCGATCCGCGAGTCCTTCCTGGGCTTGCAACTTCTCATAAACCGCCTGCGCGCGGGCATCGGCCAATTGGCGCAGCTGATCCTCGCCGACGGGGGCCGCCGCGCGCAGCATCGCTTCCATCTGCGCGGCAGGAATGGATTTGGCCATGCCGATGAAATTGCGCGGCTTGTCCTTGAGGTCGGTGTCATCGTAAACGGCTTCGAGGTATTTGGCACGTTCCGCGCCGGAGACCTCGACGCCCTTGGGATCGGGCTTCTTGCCGCGCGGGGCGACGTCGGCGGCCTTGGCGGCGCGGATCTTGGCGTCGACCCAGGCCTGGCGCAGGCCTTCCGTGTCGGTCTTGGGATCGGCACGGCCGCTGATGTCCATCTTCAGGGCCGGACGGTCCGTGAGCGCCTTGGTGAGGGTCTCGATGCGCTGCAGCGAGTCTTCGGTCAGCACGGCGCTGCCCGGCGCGAATTCGACATAGGACAGTTCTTCGCCGCCGCCGAACGCGGACGCGAGCAGGCTGAAGGGCGAGGTGACCGCCTTGACCACCAGGTTCATCAGCACGCGCACGACAATGCCGCCAACCGAGAACTCGGGGTCGTCGAGCGAGCCGGAGATCGGCAGGTTGATGTCGATGTTGCCGCGCGAGTCCTTCAGCAGCGCAACGGCCAGCAGCACGGGCAGCTTGGTGGCGTCCGGGCTGTTGGTCTTGTCGCCGAAGGTGAGCTGGTTGAGCACGACGTGATTGGTCGCCTGCAAGGCCCGGTTCTTGATCTTGTATTCCAGGTCGACCGACAACTTGCCGCGCTTGATCGGGTAACCGACGTATTTGGCCGAGTAGGTGTTAAAGCGCGGCAGGTCGACGCCCTTGGCCGAAGCCTTCAGGTCCAGCGTCAGGAACTTGGCGAATGGCTGCACGATGCCGCTGATCGAAAGCGGCGCGGTCGTGTACACGCGCCCCGTGACCTTGACCTTGGCGGGCTGGGGATTGGTGGAGGAAACGGCGGTGATGTCGCCCTCGATGCTGGACAGTTCAGCGACGTAGTTCGGCTTGACGAAACGGTCGGTGAAGGTCATGCGGCCGCGGGTCAGCGTGACGCTGTTGACCGAGATGTCCGGCATGGCGGCCGTGCCGCTGCCCTTGGCCGACGCGGCGGCTGCGGGCGGAGCGGCCGGGGGCTCGGCGCTGCGGCCGGGTGTCTGGGTGTCTTGCGTGATCGAGCCGCCGGCCTGTCCGGGCGCGGCCACCAGATCCATGACATTGAGCCGGCCTTGCGCGTTGAGCAGGATGCGGCCGTAGAAGTCTTCGAGGGTGATGTCGCCCAACCGCGCGCCAATCTTGTCGCCCGCCACGGAGATGTCCATGCCGGTAAAGCCCAGGCGCTTCCAGTTCAGGAAGTCGTCCTTGTTGACGCGGTCCTGCAGGTCCAGGTCGGTGACGTCGACGGCACCCTTCCAGCCGGCCTTCATCGGCGCGTTGCCGGCGGCCGCGATGAATTCGGCGTTGCCCTTGGCGCTTAGGGTGACGGCGCGGACGGTGGCGTTCAGGCTGGAGGCGAAATATGGCGCGAAGCTGGCGACATTCAGGGTGGACAGGTCGACCGCGGTCTTGAGGGTGAGCGGCTGCGGCGTGAAGACCCCTTTGAGATCCAGCTTGCCGTTGCCCTGGACGCCGGCGGCGGCTACCGTGAAGTTGCTGGGGCCCGGCCCCAGGGCAAGGCGATCGGCGGTGACACGCAGGGACTGCATGGCGATGTCCAGCACCGGCTTGAGCGATTCGTCGCGGGCCTTGAATTGCGTCAGGTCGGCCTGAACGGCCGTGGCGGACGCATCGATCGCGCCGCCCTTCTCGCGCACGTGCAGTTGCGCGGTGGCGCCCAGCCGGCCGTCGAGCAGGCTGATGGGCGCGGCGGCGCGCACGGCCGGCGCCAAGGGCGCCAGCGCGATGTTCCCCAAGCGCACGTTCATGTCGAGCGACAGCGGCTTGATGACCAGCGGCCCCTTGGCGCGCAGCCAGCCGCCGTCGGTGCTGTTGTCCATGGTCAGCCACAGGTTGATGGGCTGGTCCGGCGGCTGCGGCAGCGCCACGCCTTCGACGGTGGCGGCCAGGCCCGTCATCACATAGTCCAGCTTGCTGACCGCATCGGTGACATAGACCTCGCCTTCATGCAGATTGAAGGCGTCGAGCACGACCTTCCATTCAGCAGGCGCGGGCGCAGGCGCCGGGGTCTGCGCGGTGGACGCTTGATCAGCGGGCGCCGTGGTTCCTTGGTCAGGGCGTGGTACCGGGGCTTGAGCGGCCGGCGCTGCGGGCCCTTGACCGGCCGGCGCGGGAACCGGCGCAGGCGCGCCGGCCGCGCCCGGCGCAACCTGCGGCCCGCTACCGGCGAGCGGCTTCAGGCCGCTGGCCTTGCGCATCTCGTCCCGCACGGGCGTGGCCGTCGGCTCCACGCCGCCCAGCGCTTTCAGGCCCACGACGACGTCCTGCCAGTTCAGGTGTTCGTTGGCGTGACGCCGCACATGGATCTGCGGCGCCCAGAGGCCGACCTCGCCGATATACACCTGCCGCGCAATCGGCTCCAGTTCCAGCCGGCTGACGGTCAATGCGCTCCAGGCGGCCAGATTGCCGCCGGACGGGTCGCGCACGTCCAGGCGGCGCAACCCCAGGTCGCCGACGATGCGGATCTTGGGCGGCGCGTCCTTGGGCTGTTCGAAGACGACCTGCAGATTCGAGTCGAGCAGCGCGCGCTCGACCTTGAAGGGAAGCGGCATGGGCCAGACGTCGGCCCACTTCTCGAGCTGCAGGCCGTCGAAGGCCACGCGCAGCGTGGACGAGGGGACCACATCGAACGGCCGCGCCACACCGGTCAGGTCGAAGGGGCTGCCGTTGATGCGCAGGTGCAGGCGCGGCTGCACGTCGATGTCGGTGGCGTAGCCGAAGGTCGAGATGAACGGCACCCCGATGGTGAACTCGTCCACGACCTGCTTGCGGCCGGTGACCTTGTCGTCCAGCGTGATGGCGCCGTCCTCGATCACCATGTTGTTGAGCGAAAAGCGCGGCA
>JAEYVD010000551.1 GCA_023432075.1 Pseudomonadota bacterium
CCTTTGCCCGTCTGCGCGATCGCGATGCGGTTGTGAAGCTGTTTGCCGAAATCGGCCCGCGCTACGCGGCCCGTAACGGCGGCTACACCCGCGTGCTGAAGATGGGCTTCCGTCAAGGCGACAACGCGCCCATGGCTTTCATGGAACTGGTTGACCGTCCGGAAGTCGATGAAGCCGCTGAGGACAGCGCCGAGTAAATTCGGCAGCTAGATAAGCGACAAGGGCGGGTCTTCGGACCCGCCCTTGTTTTTTTTCCGCCGTTCGCCGTACGCATTCGCGGCACTCAATCTCCGCGTTCGGGGCCGCCGCGCAGTTGTCCGCGCAATTGTGACGCCGTCGCCGCCAGCGCTTCCGGCGGCGATTGGGGCGGCATCTTGAAGGTCAGATCCTGCTGCTCGATGTACTGCGTGGATGTCACGTCCTGCGGGTGGTGCATCGGAATGACGTGCGCATGCGCGTGCGCAACGTGGATACCCGTGAAGGCAAAGCCCACGCGCTCAACGTCATACAGGCGCTTCATCTGGCGCCCCAGCCGTTGACCCAGGTTGACGATGCTGGCCGCCAGATCGGCCGGCATGTCCTCGTAGTAGGGATAGTGCTGCTTGGGAATGATGAGCGTGTGTCCGGCGCGCACGGGATGGATATCAAGGAACGCCAGGAGGCGGTCGTCTTCGTGGACGACGTGCGCCGGGATCTCGTGGCGGGCGATGCGGCAGAACAGGCAGGTGTCGGACATGCTTGCCTCGGCGTGAAAAGGGATGGCGCGGCGGCTGCGCGACCGGCAGTTCCGGGGACTTGGCCGCAATATCGATAAAATACCCCGAGTTACATCCCACGCGGGTATCCCAAGGAGGTTCCATGTTGCGCGATGACGACGTCGTGCTGGTCATCAGCAATGCGCCGGATCTGCTGCTGGCCAAGCGCATTGCGCACGTGCTCGTCGAGGATGGTCTGGCCGCGTGCGTGAACCTTGGCGCGCCGGGGTTGTCCATCTACCTGTGGAACGGAGAGGTCGAAGGAACGGAAGAAATCCCCATCCACATCAAGACGACCTACGCGCGGCATGCCGCCGTCGTGCAGGCCCTGTCGCAAATGCACCCCTACGACGTTCCCGAGATCATCGTGCTGCCGGTCATCGGCGGCGCGGCGCCATACCTGGACTGGGTGCGCGAGCAGACGGCCATTACGCAGAACAAGAGAAACTGATGTTGCAACTTGCCGGTACGGTTGGCGCGCGCGGGCGCGCCGTCAGCGTGACCCCCTCCATCGTGAGGCACTGCCTGGCGTTGCTGGCAGTGATGCTTCTGCTGCTGGGATGGCAGACCGCCGTGCGGGCGGAAACCGAATTCCTCGAGCCGGAAAAGGCCTTTGTGTTCAGCGCGCAAATGGCGTCGCCGGATACGCTTGAATTGCACTATCGCGTGGCGCCCGGCTACTACATGTACCGCGAGCGCTTCGGGATTGCGATCACCCCGGCAGACGCCACCACGCTCGGGCAAGCCGTTTATCCCAAGGGTGAAGTCAAGTACGACCCGACCTTCGAGAAAGACATGGAGGTCTTTCACAAGGACGTGACCATCCGCGTCCCGGTGGGAGCGGGCGGACAGCCCTTCGTGCTGACGTTGACGGGCCAAGGCTGCGCGGATGCCGGGCTGTGCTATCCGCCAATGGACAGCACCGTCAAACTCACGCCCGTGGCCGGCGGTTATGCAGTGGCGGGCACGGGAATTGGCGGGGCCGCGTCTGCGGCACCGGCAACTTCCGGCGGATTGTCCGCGTTGGTGAACGCGGGCGACACGGGCCTGGCCGATGCCTTGGGCGGTCTGGGCTGGATCAAGACGGCGGGCGTCTTTTTGGTGCTGGGCCTGCTGCTGGCTTTCACGCCATGTGTGCTGCCCATGATTCCCATCCTGTCGTCGATCGTGCTGGGCGGGGCGCAGCACCACCGGCCGAGCCGCAGCCGCGGTCTGGCGCTGGCCGCGACGTACGTGCTGGGCATGTCGGTCGTGTACACCGCGCTGGGCGTGGCGGCCGGGCTGAGCGGCGCGGGGCTCGCCGCCTGGCTGCAGACGCCGTGGATCCTGTCGCTTTTCGCCATCCTGCTGGCCGTGCTGGCGCTGGCCATGTTCGACGTGTTCACGTTCCAGATGCCTTCCGGCATCCAGGCCATGCTGTCGGACCGGTCCTCGCGCATGCCGGGCGGGCGATATACCGGGGCGCTGGTGATGGGCGCGCTGTCGGCCCTGATCGTGGGTCCCTGCGTTGCAGCTCCGCTTGCTGGCGCCTTGCTGTACATCTCGCAGACAGGCGACGTGGTCTTGGGGGGATCGGCGCTCTTTGCAATGGCCTGGGGCATGGGCGTGCCGCTGTTGATTGTCGGCGCGTCGTCTTCGGCATTGCTGCCCAAGGCCGGTCCCTGGATGGACGGCGTCAAGCGGCTGTTCGGCATGCTGTTGCTGGCGACGGCGTGGTGGATGCTCATCCCCGTCGTGCCGACGTGGGTGCAGATGACGGGCTGGGCATTCCTGGCCGTCGTGTCGGCCGTGATGCTGCGCGCCTTTGATGCCCTTCCGCCGGGCGCAGGCGCCGGTCGCATGTTTGGCAAGGGGCTGGGCCTGCTGCTCGCCCTGGCGGCCGCGGCGTGGCTGGTGGGGGCCGCCAGCGGGGGCCGCGATGTCCTGCAGCCGCTCTCGCACCTGGCCGCGCGCGGTGAAGCGCCGGCAGCTGGCGGGGCCGCGGCGGGCGAGGTCCAGTTCACCCGGGTCCGCAGCAACGCCGAACTGGACGCGGTGCTGGCGCAGAGCACCCGGCCGGTGATGCTGGACTTCTATGCGGACTGGTGCGTGTCGTGCCGCGAGATGGAGCGATTCACCTTTACCGATGCGGGGGTCGCGCAGCGCATGGCTGGAATGGTGCTGGTGCAGGCAGACGTGACGGCGAACAATGCCGACGACCGTGCGCTGCTCAAGCGATTTCGACTGTTCGGCCCGCCGGGCATCATGTTCTTCGAGCCCGGCGGCAAGGAGATCGCGGAAGCTCGCGTCGTGGGATTCCAGGACGCCAAGCGCTTTACCGAGTCGCTGGACCGCGTCCTGGTCCGTTGAGGGCGCGGCGCACGGGGGCCGGGCTGGGCGCGCCATCGTATGATGCGCGCAACGCAGCCCGCCGCGCATTGAATCGAGGGAAGGGGCGATATACCATGATCGCTTCGCTGCCCGCGCGGCGCATCCATCTCCCTCCAGGCTCACGCCGTGACGTCCCCCACCGTTGATGCAAGTCAGGACCGGCATGGTCTGATCTATCTTCAATTGATGTTCGTCATGGCCACCTGGGGCCTGAACATCGTCTCCATCAAGTATCTGACGCAGCACATGGACATCCAGGCGCTGGCCGCCGTTCGGATCG
>JAEYVD010000568.1 GCA_023432075.1 Pseudomonadota bacterium
GCGCTGCATTGCCCGCTCGGCCCCATCGCGCTGGCCACCTGCCTGCAGATCGACGCCGGCTGCTACAACGCGTTCATCCAGGAACAGAGCCTGGGCATTCACTACAACGCCGCCAACGACCTGCTCGACTACGTCAGCAACCGCGAGGTCTTTGCCTACGAGGACGGCATGGTCGCGATCCCGCAAGGTCCCGGCCTGGGCATCGACGTGAACGAGGAATACGTCAAGGAACGCGCCGCAGTGGGTCACCGCTGGCGCAACCCCATCTGGCGTCACGCCGACGGCAGCTTCGCCGAATGGTAAGCCGATAAAAGAGAGAGGAGACACCATTGTCCACCGCCGCCCACACCGGCCTGCAGAGCGCTCAGCGCCCGACCCGCAGCCGCTACATCATCATGGTGATGCTGTTCATCACCGTCGTCATCAACTACCTGGACCGCAGCAACCTATCCATCGCCGCCCCCGCCCTCAAGGTCGAGTTCGGCCTGGACACCTGGCATGAAGGCCTGATCCTGTCGGCCTTCGGCTGGCCCTACGCCGCCATGCAGATCCCCGGCGGCTGGCTGGTGGACCGCGTGTCCCCCCGCGTGCTGTACGCCGCCGCGCTGATCCTGTGGTCCGCGGCCACGTTCTTCATGGGCTTTGCCGGCAGCTTCGTCATCCTGTTCGTCCTGCGCCTGGCCGTGGGCGCGCTGGAGGCCCCGGCCTACCCCATCAACAACCGCGTCGTCACCACCTGGTTCCCGGAACGTGAACGCGCCACCGCCATCGGCTTCTACACGTCCGGCCAGTTCGTCGGCCTGGCGTTCCTGACGCCGGTGCTGGCCTGGCTGCAGCACCACTATGGCTGGCACATGGTCTTCGTCAGCACGGGCCTGCTGGGCATCATCTGGGGCGTGCTGTGGTTCATGATCTACCGCGAACCGCGCCAGTTCAAAGGCGCCAACGCGGCCGAGATCGAACTGATCCAGCAAGGCGGCGGCGTCGTCGACCTGGACACGCGCGTGCGCGAAAAGAAGGCTCCGTTCAACTGGAACGACCTGGGTTTGGTCATGAGCAAGCGCAAGCTGTGGGGCGTGTACCTCGGCCAGTTCTGCCTGACCTCCACGCTGTGGTTCTTCCTGACGTGGTTCCCCACGTACCTGGTTAAATACCGCGGCATGGACTTCATCAAGTCCGGCTTCCTGGCGTCGGTGCCGTTTCTGGCTGCCTTCATCGGCGTGCTGTGCTCGGGCGTGCTGTCGGACTTCCTGATCCGCCGCGGCGCCACGGTCGGGCTCGCGCGCAAGCTGCCCATCATCCTGGGCCTCTTGATCTCCACGTCCATGATCGGCGCGAACTTCACGGATTCCACGCCGTGGGTCATCTTCTTCCTGGCCGTGGCGTTCTTTGGCAACGGCCTGGCGTCGATCACGTGGTCGCTCGTGTCCACGCTGGCGCCGGTGCGCCTCCTGGGCCTGACCGGCGGCGTGTTCAACTTCGTCGGCAACCTGTCGTCCATCTGCACGCCCATCGTGATCGGCTTGCTGGTGTCCAAGGACAGTTTCGCCCCGGCGATCGTGTACGTGTCGTCGCTGGCATTGCTGGGCGCGCTGTCGTATATCTTGCTGGTCGGAAAGGTGGAGCGGATCGAGGCTTGATCGACAAGCTGGGGACTCGCCAACCCAGCCAATTCCGCTGACCGAAAGGGCGTCCAATGTGACGCCCTTTCTGTTTTTCAAGCATCCATCCGTGCGCGTCCGAGTGGCCCGATCACACCGGATGCAATGCAGCGTCATCCTTACCGCAAGCCGCGCGACGCCGCCACGCCTGCAGAGGTGACAAAACTATCACCCTTGGCGATTGTTTCCGCCGCCCCAATCCCCCACTATCCGTCTGCGCACGCTGCGCCTGCGTCGGCGACGAAACGATCCACGGCGGCCACCCCAATCTGGGTTCGCCAACAGCTTGACAAGATTTCGTCTATAAACGAATATCCACATGTACGAAATCGAACATTATTTGGCCGCGAAGGGCCGCACAAACCCCTATCTCGATTGGTTGAAAGGCCTGCGAGACAATCAGATCAAAGTTGCCGTCATACGGCGCATCTCACGGATTGAGTTAGGCAATTTTGGGGATCACCGGTTTTGCCGCGATGGCGTCTGGGAATTGAGGATTGATGCCGGTCCCGGCTATCGCGTGTATTACGCCCTATACGGCAAGCGCGTCGTATTGCTGCTTTGCGGCGGCGATAAAAAGACACAGGCGTCGGATATCGATAGGGCCGTGGATTACCGGAAAGATTGGGAGCAAAGATCATGAGAAGCAGACCCCATGACGAAGCGATGGCAGCGCTGTATCGCGACGATCCAGGCCTGGCCGCAGACCTGATCAACAGCGTGCTGGAAGACGGCGACCAGGCCGAGCTGCTTATCGCGTTACGGCAGCTTACGTTGGCCTTCGGAGGCGTTCAATCTGTGGCCATGCAGGCAAGCCTGAATCCGACGCAGCTATATCGCACATTGTCTCCAAGCGGCAACCCAGCACTCAGCAGCCTGACGGCCATCCTGAAGGCAATGGGATTGCGGCTGGCGGTACAGCCGCTGGACCCATCGCACGCCCGGTAGCCGCATCGGCGCGCCACGCCTTCTTACTGCACCACCGCCTGCGCCGGCCTGAACCGCTTGAAATCCCAATGCCGGCCCGGCGCCGCCTCCAGCAACTGGCGCGTGTAGCCGTCCTTCGGATGAGTCAACACCGCAGCCGCATCCCCAGCCTCGACAATCTGCCCCGACTTCATCACCACAATCGAATCGCAGATCTGCGCCGCCACGCGCAAGTCATGGGTGATGAACAGCACCGCCGTATCGGTGCGCGCGCGAATGTCCTCAATCAGGTCCAGCACCTGCGCCTGCACCGAAACGTCTAGCGCAGACACGGCTTCGTCGGCGATCAGGATGTCGGGCCGCAGGGCCAGGGCCCGTGCGATGCAGATGCGCTGGCGCTGCCCGCCGGAGAATTGATGCGGGT
>JAEYVD010000617.1 GCA_023432075.1 Pseudomonadota bacterium
TCTGCGCCGCGCCGGCCAGGCCGACCAGCGTCAGCATTTCCTCGACGCGGCTGGCGACGTGGTTGCGATGGGCGCGCTTGCCGCTCAGGCCATAGGCCACGTTCTGGGCCACGGTCAGGTTCGGAAAGAGCGCATAGGACTGGAACAGGATGCCGTAGTCGCGCGCCTGCGGCTCGGCATGGGAAATATCACGGCCGGACAGCACGATGGTTCCGCTGTCCTGGCGCTCCAGGCCGGCGATCGCGCGCAGCAGCGTTGTCTTGCCGCACCCCGACGGCCCCAACAGGCACACCAATTCTCCGGCGCGGATATCCAGCGAAACGTCGGCCAGCGCCGTGTGGCTGCCGAATCGCTTCACGAGATTCTGCACGGAGAGAAAGGCGGTATCGCGTTGGGGCATGGGGCCTCCGGTCTGGGTACGAAGGCAGTATGGGAGCCGCGTATTGAGCGTTTTTGACACTTCGCGCAAATGCAGTAATAAAAACATCAAATTATTTTGGTGTACTGGCGGTCTTGCGCATTGCGTCCAACCTTCGCCCCCCGACCGTGCTCGTCGCCGAACTCAAATCCTTCTATGCCGTGGCCCGCTGCGGAACCGTCACCAAAGCCGCCGCCCAGTTGGGCGTCAGCCAGCCCACGGTGACGGGGCAATTGCGCCAGCTCGAGTCGCGTTATGGCATCGAACTATTTCATCGGCAGGGACGGGGCATGCGGCTGTCGGACGCCGGGCAAAACCTGATGCCGATGGTCGAGAAGCTGGTGCAGCAGGAGACCGAAATCGATTTCCGGCTGCGCGATGCGAGCGACCTGCGCGAGGGCAACCTGCGCATCGGCGCCACCGGCCCGTACTACATCATGGATACCGTGCGGCGCTACAACCAGCGCTATCCCGGCATCGACCTGACCGTCACGATCGGCAATTCGCAGTCCATGCTGCAGGCGCTGCAGGATTACCGCATCGAGATTGCCACGTCTTCCTTTCTGATGGATGACAAGCACCTGTACCGGCGCAAGATTGCCGCGGATCCGATCCGCGTGGTGGCGCATCGCGATCATCCGCTGGCCCGGCGCGGCCAGGTCCGGCTGGCCGATCTGGCCGAGCACGCGCTGCTGCTGCGCGAACCCGGCTCCATGACGCGCCAACTGACCGAAGAAGCGCTGCAGGCGGCCGGCGTCACCGTGCGCCGCACGCTGGAGATCGGCAGCCGCGAGTCGATCCGGCAGGCCATCCTGTGCGAACTGGGCATCAGCCTCATCCCGTCACGCGAAATTCCGTCCCACCCCGATCTGGCCGCCCTGGACATCCAGGACGCCGGAATCGTCATGAATGAGTACCTGTACTGCCTGCGCGAGCGCCAACCGGTGCAGCTCATCGCGCGCTTTCTGGAGATGGCGCCGGCAGCCGGCTGACCCGTCGCGGTCACTGCCCGCCTCTTCCCCTTGCGGCCACTCAGGAGACAACCATGGCCTTGACCTTGCAGGACATCGAACAGCTTTTCCTGGAACGCGGACACCGCTCCTATGACGGCGAATCCGTCAGCCATCTGCGGCACGCGCTGCAAACGGCCGCATTGGCCGAACAGCACGGCGCCAAAGCCCATCTCATCACGGCGTGCCTGCTGCATGACCTGGGCCATCTGATCGCCGACCGCCCGGGCACGCCCACGCTTCGCGGCATCGACGACAAGCATCAGTATTTCGTGCTGCCCTTCCTGCGCGGCTTGTTCAGTTCCGCCGTGCTTGATCCCATCCGGCTGCACGTGGAAGCCAAGCGCTACCTCTGCTACGTGGAGCCGCAGTACGAAGCGAGGCTATCGGACGATTCCCGCCGCAGCCTGGCGCTGCAAGGCGGCAGTTTCGACGCCGGCCAGGCGGTCGACTTTGCCAGCATGCCCGGCGCCCCGGACGCGATCCGTCTGCGGCGCTGGGACGACATGGCCAAGGTGCCGGGGCTGGCGACGCCGCCGCTCGACCACTTCCTCGAGATCGCCGAAAGCGTGTCCGGGCGAGTCAAGCTGGCCGCCGTCTGGTAACAGCCGCGCGGCGTCCATGAAAAAAGCCAGGGCGCGTTGCCCTGGCTTTTGCTTCGTTCACGCGCCCTTGGCCACCGGCCGGGCGGGATCGCTACACCATTCGCTCCATGACCCCGGATAGAGACGCGAGCCCGTCAGGCCGGCAATCTCCATCGACAGCAGGTTGTGGCAGGCCGTGATGCCCGAACCGCACTGGTGAACGATGGACGCGGGGTTACGCCCCGCCAACAGACTGCCGAACTCCGCACGCAACTGCTCGGCCGTCTTGAAGCGGCCATCCGGCTGCAGGTTTTCACCGTTCGGGCGATTCAGTGCGCCAGGGATATGGCCGGCCACCGGGTCCATGGGTTCGACTTCACCGCGATACCGGTTGGCGGCGCGCGCGTCGACGACCGTGAACGACGGCTGGGCGATGTTGGCCAGCACGGCCTGGGCATCGACCGTGCCCGCCAGCGACTTGCCCGGCTCGACAGGCGTGCCCAGCCGCACCGCCGGCGCGGGGTCGTGGCTGACGGGCAGGCCAGCAGCCGTCCAGGCCTGCCAGCCGCCATCCAGCACGGCAACCCGGTCATGGCCCAGCCAGCGCAGCATCCACCACAGATGCGCCGCGTACATGCCGCCGCTGGCGTCGTAGGCCACCACCAGCGTGCCGGGCGTCACGCCATGCGCGGCCATGAGGGCGCCGAATTGCGCCCGCTCGGGGAGCGGATGCCGTCCGTTCTTGCCCGTGCGTGCGGCGGCCAGCTCGGTTTCGTGATCCAGGAAGCGGGCGCCGGGAATATGGCCGGCATCGTAGGCCTGGCGGCCCGCCGAATGATTCGTCAGGTCATGCCGCACGTCGAACACGCGCACATCGGGCGTGTCCAGGCGCGCGGCGAGATCGGCGGCGGAGATCAGGGTCGTCGTCATGCGATGGGGCTCCTGTGTGAAAAGCGGCGGGCGCCGGGATCAGCCCGGCTTGGGGTCGCGCATGGTGCGCCACACCGACAGCAGGCCCGCGAAAATAATGAGGCCCATGCCGGCCCAGGCCACGACGTCCAGATGGTCGCCCCAGAAGCCCATGCCGATGAGAGCCGCGAAGATGATGGTGCTGTATTGCAGGGCGGCGGTCAGCAGCGCCGACCCCATGCCGAACGCCCGGGTCATGGCCAACTGGCCGAACAGCCCCGCGACGCCCACGCCCAAGAGCGACAGGTAGCCAGTCCAGTCCGCGTACCCCCAGCCCTCGAACGCCAGGCCGGCGGCGCTGGAGGCGCACACGGCCACCGAGAAAAACAGCACGGTGCGCCATTCGGGTTCGCCGATGCGGCCCAGTTGGCGGATCTGCATCATGGCGATGGCCGACATGGCGCCCGCCCCCATGCCGAGCAGGGCGGCAAGCCACTGGTCGTCGTTGATGCTTGGCCGCAGCACGGCGATCACGCCCAGAAAACCCAGCACCACGGCCAGGATCCGCACCGGGTCGCGCTGCGCCCCGCCCCACCCCAGCATCCAACAGGCGATGAACAGCGGCGCCGTGTAGTTCAGGCTGGTGGCGGTGGCGAGCGGCAGGTGGGCGATGGCAAAAAAGCCCAGCCACATCGAGGTGACGCCGGACAGGTTGCGCCAGATGTGCAGTTTCCAGCTCGTGGGAATGATGGACTGGCGGCCGGCGCGCGCCCAGATCAGCAGCAGGATCACCGAGGGCAGGCCGCGAAAGAGCACGACCTGCGGCAGCGATGCGCCGTGTTCGGTGCCGAGCTTCACGAACGACCCCATGATGGCGAACATGGCGGACGCCACCAACATCCAA
>JAEYVD010000064.1 GCA_023432075.1 Pseudomonadota bacterium
ACACGCAGCGCGAAGCCCGTCTTCGGAAGAGGCAGATTGTCCGGCCGTGCGCGCCGTGGCTAGATACCGGGCAAAGGAGGTGGACCATGAACCTGACCTGGACGCCGCAAGAGCGCCAATTCCGCGAAACCGTGCGCGCCTTCGCCGCCGACAAACTGCCCGAGGACATTCGCGCCAAGGTGCTGCGGCACCAGCGGCTGGAACGCGACGACTATGTGCGCTGGCACAACGTCCTGGCCGACCAGGGCTGGGGCGCGCCGAACTGGCCGGTCGAACACGGCGGCACGGGCTGGAACGCCTTGCAGCGCCTGATCTTCGAAGTGGAATGCTTCAAGGCGGGGGCGCCGCGGCTGCTGCCGTTCGGTCTGTCGATGATCGGCCCCGTGCTGATGAAGTACGGCAGCGCGCAGCAGCAGGCCCGCTTTCTGCCGCGCATGATCCGCGTGCAGGACTGGTGGTGCCAAGGCTATTCCGAACCCGGCTCGGGATCGGACCTGGCCTCGCTCAAGACGCGCGCCGTGCGCGACGGCGACGAATACGTCGTCAATGGCCAGAAGACGTGGACCACGCTTGCCCAATACGCGGACTGGATGTTCTGCCTGGTGCGCACTGACCCCGAGGCGCGCGCGCAACGCGGCATCTCGATGCTGCTGCTGGACATGCGCTCGCCGGGCGTCACGGTGCGGCCCATTCGCACGCTGGACGGCGGCCACGACGTCAACGAGGTCTGGCTGGAAAACGTGCGCGTGCCGGCCGCCAATCTGGTGGGCGAGGAAAACCAGGGCTGGACCTACGCCAAATACCTGCTGGGCCACGAGCGCACCGGCATCGCGGGCCTGGGCCACTGCCACCGCGAACTGGGCATCCTGAAGGACATGGCGGCGCGCGCGCAATCGCGCGGCAGGCCGCTCTTGCAGGACAGCCGCATGCGCGACCGCATCTCGCGCATCGAAGTCGACATCATGGCGCTGGAGATGCTGCTGCTGCGCGTGGCCGCCAGCAACGACGGCGCGCCGGGCCCGGAGGCCTCGGTGCTGAAGATCCGCGGCTCGGAAATCCAGCAAGACCTGGCCATGTTGCAGATGGAGGTCGCGGGGCCGGACGCGTGGCCGTACGACCTGGACTGGCTGGAGGCCGGCAACGCGTTTCATGGACCGGGGCCGGAGATGGCCGCGGCTGCGGGCGCGGGCTATGCCGATATGCGCAAGACCTCGATCTACGGCGGCACGACCGAAGTGCAGAAGGGCATCATCGCCCGCCTGGTGCTGGGCGTGTAGGCCCGCCGCGCAACCCCGACAGGAACACGACGCATGGATTTCATCTACTCCGAAGAACAGCGCATGCTGGCCGACAGCCTGCGCCGCCTGGTGGACCAGGCATGGACCTTTCCGCTGCGGCGGGCCCGGCAGGCCGCGGGCAAGCTGGACCGGCAGGCGTGGCAGGCGCTGGCCGAACTGGGCGTGCTGGGCCTGAACATCTCTCAAGATCACGGCGGCTTCGGCGAAGTGCCCGCCAGCCTGCTGCCGGTGCACGTCGAGCTGGGGCGTGGGCTCGTGTCCGAGCCGGTCATTCCGAGCGCGGTGATGGGCGCGGCGCTGGCCGACGCCTGCGGCGAGACGGCGCGTGGGCGCTGGCTGCCGGCCATTGCGTCGGGCGAGGCCATCGTCAGCGTGGCGTGGCAGGAGCCCGGCCGCCGTTACGCCGCCGGCCCGCAGGACTGCCGCGCTGCCCGCACCCCTGAAGGCTGGCGGCTGGACGGGGCCAAGCATCTGGTGTGGCACGGCGCGGCCGCCGATGCGTGGTTCGTCAGTGCAAAGGGCGAGGACGGCCAGACTGTCCTGCTGGCGGTGCCCGCCGATGCCGCCGGCGTGCGCGTGACGGATACGCCCACGCTGGACGGCGCGCGCTGCGCGCGGCTGGACCTGGACGCGGTGCCGGTGCCCGCGCAGGCATTGCTGGCAGAAGGCGAGGCGGCCGACCATGCGCTGGCGCAGGCCTGGCAGTGGGGCGCCGCCGCGCTGTGCGCGCACGCGGCAGGGGCGATGGAGCGCCTGCTGGAAATCACGGTCGATTACCTGAAGACCCGCAAGCAGTTCGGCCAGCCGCTGGCGTCGTTTCAGGCCTTGCAGCACCGGCTGGCCGAAATGCTGGTGGCCAAGGAGCTTGCGCTGTCGATGGCCTATGTGGCCGCAGCCGCGCTGACGGAATCCGACGCCGCGCAGCGGCGTCGCATGATCGCGTCGGCCAAGCTCGAGGCCGCCCGCGCCGGGCGCCTGGTCGCGCAGCTGGCCGTGCAGTTGCACGGGGGCATGGGCATGACGGACGAACTAGAGGTGGGCGACTACTTCAAGCGGCTGACCGTGGTCGATCAACTGATGGGCGATACCGCCGAGCAACTGGCCGTACTGGAGGAATTGGCATGAGCGCGCACGCACCGGCCTTCACGCAGATCCTGTTCACGCTGGATCGCGGCGTTGGCGTCATCACGCTGAACCGGCCCGAGCGCATGAACAGCTTTACCGAGGTGATGCACGGCGAGCTGTCGCGCGCGCTGGACCTGCTGGAAGGGCACGCGGGGCTGCGCGGGCTCGTGATCACCGGGGCTGGCCGCGGATTCTGCGCCGGGCAGGATCTGGGTGAACGCAAGCCCGCCGAGGACGGCTCGCGCCGGGACCTGAGCGTCATGCTGGACAAGTGCTACCGGCCGCTCATCAACCGCCTGCGCGCCTTGCCCGTGCCGGTGGTGTGCGTCATGAACGGCGTAGCGGCCGGCGCGGGCGCAAGCCTGGTGCTGGCCTGCGACGTGGTGTTTGCGGTGGAATCGGCGCGCTTCGTGCAGGCGTTCAGCAAGATCGGCCTCTTGCCCGACGCGGGCGGAACGTGGTTCCTGCCGCGCCTCGTGGGATCGGCGCGGGCGATGGGAGCCGCGCTCTTCGGCGAATCGGTGTCGGCGGCGCAGGCGGAATCCTGGGGACTGATCTGGCGCGTCGTGCCGGACGCGGCGCTGGCGGACACGATCGGGCAGGTGACGGACACGCTGGCCGCCGGCCCCACGCGCGCCTACGCGGCCACCAAGGCGGCGCTGCAGGCGTCCAGCGGCAACACGCTGGCGCAGCAGTTCGATCTGGAATGCGGGCTGCAGCGCGAACTGGGGTACACCGACGATTACCTCGAAGGCATGCGCGCGTTCGCGGAAAAGCGGCCGCCGGCGTTCACCGGCAAATGAGGCACGGCGAAAAATGGCGCCTCGGAAAAAAGGCGCCCCGGAAAAGCAGTCGCGCTGGATTCAGGCTTGTCGCGGCGTCTGGATCTGATCGATGAGTTCGCGCGCGCAGCCGGGCAGGGCGTCGATGTCGCGCACCAGTAGCTTGCGCTCGCGCACCACCCAGGGTTCGTCCAGTTCGACGACTTGCAGCTTGGTCTCCGACCCGTAACGGCGCGCGGCCGAGTCGGGAATGACGCCGATGCCCACACCCGCCTGCACCATGCGGCAGATCGAGTCGAAGCTGTAGAGCTGGATGCGCTGCGGCAGGCGCTGGCCGATGCGCTCGAGCTGGTCGCGCAGAAAAGCCACCAGCGTGGAGCCTTCGTGCATGGTGATGAACGGGTAGCGCACGGCGTCCGCCAGTTTGACCTTGTCCTGATCCTGCAGCGGATGGCCGTTGGGCACGACCAGCACGAGGCGGTCGGTGCTGAAGTGGATGGTCTGCAATTCCGGCGCATCCACCGGGCCCGCGACGATGCCCAGGTCGGTGGTGCCGTCCAGCACGCCGCGCACGATGTCGCGGGTCAGGCGTTCCTGCAGGTCCACCGTGACGCCGGGGTGACCCGACAGGAATTGCGCCAGGATGTCCGGCATGAATTCGGTGACGGCGGTGGTGTTGGCGAAGATGCGGATGTGGCCCGCGTCGCCGTCGGACTGTTCCTGGAAATCGTGCTTCAGGTGGTCCACCTGCCGCATGATGACCCGCGCGTGCTGCAAGAGTTTTTGCCCGGCAGGCGTGATCTGGACACCGCGGCTGTCGCGGTAGAGCAGGCGGGAATTGAGCTGGTTTTCCAGCGCCTTGATCCGCACGCTGACCGCGGCCAGGGACAGATGCGCCCGCTTGGCCGCCTGCGTCAGGCTGGGGGATTCGGCGATGTGGATGAACAGTCGGAGGTCGGCAAGGTCGAAGTGCATGGTCCATATATTACGGC
>JAEYVD010000635.1 GCA_023432075.1 Pseudomonadota bacterium
AGATGGCCCGCGTTCGAGCCGGGCACCGTGGTGTCCAGCGCAACGATGCGCCATGCGCCCACGTCGGTCACGGGCATGGACCAGTCGGAGAGTTCCTGGCGCAGAACGGACGGTTGATCATGATTGCCGGGCAGGCAGCGGATGGTCGCGCGTTCCAGCGCGGCCGATTCGGACAGGATGCGCGCGAAACGCCGGTAGCCCGCGGCTTCGCCGTCCTGCGACAGGTCGCCCGTGGCGAGCAGCAGGTCGGGATGCTTGCCGTCGGCTTCGATCTGGCGCAGCACGGCGCGCAGGCTTGCGTCGGTATTGACGCCCAGCATCGACGTTTCGGGTTCGCCGAAAAGATGGCTATCGGTCAACTGGACGAGCATCGCGGGCGCGTCGTGGCGCCGGGTCAAGGTGTGGATGCGTGCCACGTGCCGCTCCTGCAAAAGTTCGCGTGATGCCACATTACCCAAAAAACATGGCGCGGCACGTTTCGCAAGCGTCCATTGGGGTAACGAAACGTGCATTCTCCCCGATTCCCGTCGTGCCCCAGCCGCGAGCGCCGGAAAAAAGCCGCTATTCTTGTGAAACTTTCCACAAGCACTACGATCGGGACGCGGCGCTACCCATGGATGTTGGTTTTCTCGTATTTGGTCTTGCGGGCCTGCTCACGCTGGTCTGCTTCATGCCGCCCCTGGCCGGCCGCGTCAAGCTGCCCTATTCGGTGCTGCTCGCCATCGTCGGCTGTCTGCTCGGGATCGTCATTCACGTGCACGGCTGGGCGCCCGCCTGGATCGGCGACTTTCTCGATTCGCTGGAGCGCTTTGAGATCTCGTCAGAGACCTTCCTGATGGTGTTCCTGCCGGTGCTGCTGTTTGAGACGGCGCTGTCGATGAACGTGCGCCGGCTGATGGACGACATCGGGCCGATCCTGATGATGGCCATCGTGGCCGTGGTTGTCTGCACGGTCGTGGTGGGGGTGACGCTGGATGCCATCTCGCCCTATGGGCTAGTCGTTTGCCTGCTGCTGGGCGCCATCGTGGCGACGACGGATCCGGTGGCAGTGGTCGGGATCTTTCGCGAAGTGGGCGCGCCCAAGCGGCTGACGACGCTGGTCGAGGGCGAAAGCCTGTTCAACGACGCGGCGTCCATTGCCCTGTATTCCGTGCTGCTGGCCGTGCTTAGCGGCAAAGGCGAACTGTCCGTCAGCGGCATCTTCAATGACTTCATCGTGCACTTCATCGGCGGCGGCGTGGCCGGGTTTGCGATGGGGCGCCTGGCCTGCTTTCTGTTCGCCTGGCTGCGCGGCTTTCCCACGGCCGAGATCACCCTGACGCTGACGCTGGCCTATCTGTCCTTCTTCATCTCCGAGCATTACCTGAACGTGTCGGGCGTGGTCGCCACCGTGATCGCGGGCCTGGTGGTCGGGTCCACCGGCCGCACCCGCATGTCGCCGACCACCTTCGAACACCTGGCCAGCGCCTGGGAGCAGTTTGGTTTCTGGGCCAACTCCCTCATCTTCCTGTTCGCGGCCATGCTGATCCCGAAGCTGATGGCGGCGGCCGATTGGCAGGAACTGGTGCTGGTGGGTGTGGTGTTCGTGGTGACGCTGGTCGCGCGGGCAATCGTGGTGTTCGGGCTGCTGCCGCTGCTTGGCCTGACCCGGCTGGGCACCAAAGTCAGCAATCCGTACAAGGTGGTGATGCTGTGGGGCGGATTGCGCGGCGCCGTGTCGCTGGCGCTGGCGCTGGCCGTGACCGAGCAGATGGGCGTGCCCGAAGAGGCGCGTCAATTCATCGCCGTGGCCACCACGGGCTTTGTGCTGATGACCCTGTTCGTCAACGGCATCAGCCTGCGGCCGCTGATCCGCATGCTGGGACTGAACCAGCTGTCGCCGGTCGAGCGCACCATCCGCAACCAGGTGCTGGCCGTGGCGCTGGAAGACCTGCAGGGCAAAACCGAGGAAGTGGCCAAGGCCGAGCACATCGGCAACGAAGTTCGCGATCGGATCCGTGCCGTGTTCGATGCCAGCCTGGCCAGCGTGCACGACGGCCGGGTCAGCCAGATGACCGACGAGCAGCGTGTGGCCGTGGGACTGGCCATGGTGGCGCAGCGCGAAGAGGAAATGTTTTTTGACATCCTGAAGGCGCAGATCGTGGACTGGCGCATGGCCGAAACGCTGCTGGCGCGGGCCGAACGGCTGGAAGACGCGATCCGGCTGGGCGGCGTGGAAGGCTTCGAGCGCGCCATTGCCGCCGATGTCCGGTATTCGACGGGCTTCCGGCTGGCCTTGCGGTTGCATTACGTCTTCGGATTCCAGGGCTGGCTGGCGCGCGAGCTTGGCCTGCGTTTTGCCAACCTGATGAGCAAGCGGTCGGTCGCGCAGCGCCTGATCGCCTTTGCGCGCGAGCAGATCACGCCGCTGCTTGGCGAAGAGGCCACGCAGCGCATCGTGTCGCTGCACCAGCGGCGCCTGGATCTGATCGAGAACGCCCTGCAGGCGCTGAATCTGCAATATCCGTCGTACGCCCAATGGCTTCAGGAAAGCTATCTGGGTCGCGTGGCCCGCGAGCTCGAACGCATCCGCTACCGCGACATGCTTGAGCAGTTTCTGATCAGCGGCGAAGTCTATGCGGACTTGACCGAGCAGTTGAAGAGCCGCTGGGCGCACATCGACAAGCACCCGCCGCTGGACATCGAAATGAGCGCGGCCGAACTGATCAAGCGCGTGCCGCTGTTCGAAGGGCTGTCGCCCGATTCGCTGCGCGCCATCAGCAAGTTGCTCAAGCCCCGCCTGGCGCTGCCGGATCAGCGGGTCCTGACGAAGGGGCGGCATGGCGAGGAAATGTGCTTTGTGGCGTCGGGCGCCGTGGCGGTCCATCTGCCCGACAACACCATGATTGAGCTGGGCAGCGGCGAATTCTTCGGTGAGCTGGGTCTCTTGGGCGAAGTGCAGCTGACGCCGGACGTGACCTCACTGGGCTACAGCAAGCTGCTGATGCTGTCGTCGCGCGACTTCCACGCCCTGCTCGACCGCGACGAAAACCTGCGCGAACGGATTCAGGTCGTGGCCAAGCAGCGCTTGCGCGCGATTGAGGTGTGGAAGCAGTTTTCGCAGCAATCCGCCGCCGCGCCGGCGCCGGCGCCCGTGCCTGCGCCCAGTTCGGCTCAGGCGGCCGAGGCGGCGGAAGCGGCTGGCGCAGGCAGTCCGGACGAAGCCGAGGATCTGCAAGCCGCCCGCGAGCTGCGCGGTGAATCATCGGGTGACGATGGCGCCGCGGCGGGGGCCGTGCTGGGAACGCCGGAACCCGCGCCCCGCTAGGCGCGCCCCGCCCAATCCCGTGTCCTAGGTTCTACGCCGTATAAGGCTCGCCCAGCTCAGCTCAGCCCCGGGCCGGCGCCTGATCAGATCGAGATCTCGCCCTCGGCCTGGCGCCGCATGATGTCCTCGACCAGCACCAATGCCGCTTCCAGCGTGAACTCGCCCTCGGCGACATGGTGCAGGGCCGTGGCGACGTCGATGGTGGCGATTTCCATGACCTCGCCGTCGCGGTTGGCGGGACGGACGTCCGGCGCCAGGATGCACGTGCTGGTCAGCACGTCTTCGACCTGATAGCCCTCGGGCAGCCGGCGGTGGATGCGCAGGATCGTGCGCAGCGGCGTGCGGCGCGCGAGATCGGGTTCGTCCAGGCCGGCCTCTTCGCCGCATTCGCGCACCAGCGCCAGTTCCAGGTCTTCGCCCCTGCCGGCCAGTCCGCCAACTAGCGTGTCCCACATACCGGGATCGGTGGATTTGCTGAGAGAACGCCGCGCGACCCACAGCTTGCCGTCGGGCGTCCAGGCGTTCAGGTGCACGGCCTTGGTCAACAGGCCCAGCGGCCGCACGGCGGCGCGTTCGATCACGCCGAGCGTCTCGTCGCCATCCAATACGTCCAGCAGTTCGTCGCGCCAGCCGCGCAGGCAGTTGGCTTGGCGCAACAGTTCCGCGGCCTGTTCCAGCGCCGCGTCCAGCGCATTGCCCGGCGCCAGGCGCTCGCCGATGCGCAACGCCGTGCCGTCGGACTGTGTTTCGGGCGCGTCGCGCAGCGCGTCGCAGGCCGCGTGCGTGGCCCAGCCGCAGCGTCGCCCCGCTATATATAAAGCGCGCGCGCCTTCGGGGGCGGGCTCCTGCGCGCGGGCGCACAGGGCGGCATACAGATCGGACAGCGGCTTTTGCATCGTGGCGCCATGGTGATGAGGTTGCGGGCGAT
>JAEYVD010000639.1 GCA_023432075.1 Pseudomonadota bacterium
TGCCAGACGTCCGCGGCGGCCGAACTCTGCTACGAGGCGATGGGATACGGGGCGCAGCTTGTGCAAGTCAATCCCAACCCCACGATGCTCGATCGCGTGGCCAGTCACAGCATCAGGGGTCCGGCCGAAAAGGTGCTGCCGCTGCTGCTGGCGCGCGCCTGGCCCGGATGATGCGGGGCGGGCTAGAGGTAACGGCGCGCCAGTTCGCGCGCCTCGTGGGCAAAGCGGTTGCGAATGGCTTCGGGTTCCAGCACCTCGATCGAGGACGCGTGGCCGTGCAGCAATTGCCACAGCATGACGGAGGGGCGCACGGTGGCCGTCAGCATGAAACCGTGCTCGTCCTCTTCGATCTGCTGATCGCCCGACAGCCAGAACTCGCGCAGCGGATGGCGGCGCCGGCGGCCGTCGTCCAGCATGGGTTCGGCGGCGTGCAGGCGGATCCGGGTTTCCTCGCCCGGATCGAAGTTCAAGGCTTCCTCGCGGCGCACGAAGTCCTGCAGGTCGAACGTGGGGTCCGGATCGGCCGGCTCGTCCAGCAGCCGCACCTCGGACAGCCTGTCCATGCGGAACAGGAATCGCCTGCCCGGCTGGCTCGGCCCCCATGCCACCATGTACAGCACGCCCGCGCGGTCGACCATCGCCAACGGCGTCATCACGTAAAGGCGCTCGGCTGGCGTCTTCTCGCCAAAGGGGGTGTTGCGAAATGACAGTTTGCGGTTGTAGTAAAGCGCGCCGCTGACCTGGCGGTAGACCTCGGCGGACACCGTGGGCAGCACGATGGGATGCGTGCCGTCGATACGCAGGATCTTGCGCGCCCAATCATGCGCCGGTCCGATCGCAGGCTGCGAGCGATGCGTCTGCAGATATCGCCACGCGCTGTCGAAGGTGGCTTCCAGGTCGTCCAGCACGACGGCCGGCAGGTGGCGGTCGGCCACCTGCTTGAGCGCGCACATGGCCATCGCCATGTTGGCGTTCATGTTCTGGATGTGGAAATCGGTGCGCCGCAGGGTGCGGTACCAGAGCTTGCCGCGGGTGGCGCCCGCACTGCCGACGCAATCGAGCTTGAGCAGCGTGCGGCGGATCTGCTTGTCGCCCGGCGCGGGGTTCAGCAGCGTCGCGAGCCGGTTGCGGATTTCCGCCATGCCCATGCCCCTCTCCATCGCTTCGGCCTCTTCATCCTCAACATACGGCAGGATGCGCAGCAGGTTATCGACAAGCGTATGGTCCAGTCCCATGGCAGATACAACAAATTAACCCGTTAAACAACGCAGGCATTCTATCTGTAAAACCGTCCGTTAATAATTTGGTGCGGTAAAGATAATGCCGGCGGCGCGCCAGGACGGGGCTTTGGATTATGTCGGCTGTGCGCAAAATAAAATAGACATTCGACAACCTGCCGCCAGCCTGTCACTCGGCGACGATGTCGCTCAAGGGCACCGGCCGGCCGAACAGCCAGCCCTGGCCGACCGCCGCGGGCTGGCGTTCAAGCAGATAGCTGGCCTGCGCTTCGGTTTCGATGCCCTCAATGATGAGGTTGATGCCCAGCTCGCGCGAGATGGCAATCACGTGGTCCACGATCAGGGTGCCCGCTTCCTCCTCGCCGATGGCGCTGGTGAAGCTGCGGTCCAGCTTGATCGCGTCGGCCTGCAGTTCGGCCAGGTAGTTCAGGTTCGAATGGCCCGTGCCGAAATCGTCGATGAATACCTTGAAGCCCTTGCCGCGCAATGCCTTGACCATCGCCAGCACGTGGCCGTCGGACAACGGCGTGCCCTCGGTAATCTCCAGCGCCACATTGGCGGGCATCAGGCCGCGCTCGCTGACCGCGTCCATCAGGAAGTTCCGGTAGCCCGCGTCCTTCAGGTCAGCCGCCGACACGTTGATGCTGACGTAGAGCGCCGGGTTCTCCCGAAGGCGTTCGTGCAGATCGCGCAGCGCCTGCGACGTCACCAGCCGCGACAGCGCGCGGCCCAGTCCCATCGCCTCGGCCAGCGGCACGAACAGGATCGGCGAGACGTCGCGGCCGCGGGCGCGCCAACGGGCAAGCGCCTCGAAGCCGGCCAGTTGCCGCGTGGCGAGCTGGCGCAGCGGCTGGTAGTGGACCTGGATGTCGCCGGCCAGGATGGCCTTGCGCAGCTCGGTCCGGGCGCTGCCCGCGTGCAGGCGCCACATGACGCAAAGGCCGGCCAGAAAGGCAAGCGCCAGGGCGCCGACGACCGACATCACCATCGCGGGAAGCTGGAACCAGGCGTCGGACCGCAGCCGGGACACGACGCAGATGTCCGGGCCGCCATCCGGCGCGCACAGCCAGGCGCGGCGCTCGGGCGCGAAGCCGAGACCGTCGCCGGCATCCCCATCGGCGGGCACGTCCAGATCGTGCGCGCGGCCGAAGCGCCGGTACACGTGGCTGCCGTCACGCGTCACGATTTTGGCGTCGATGCCCGAGCCCGGTTCGGGAAAGCCGTCGAACGCGCCCGGCGCCGTGAACACAATGACGTCGCGCAGTGAAGCCATGTCGCCGATGATGCGGCGGTCGACGATATTGGCCGCGCCCACCCAGAGCTGCAGTCCGCTGGACACCGTGAATGCCGGCGGCGGCAGGGCCAGCGGCTCGGGCAGCCTGCCCCAGGCGGCCGAGCAACGCAGCATGCCGCCCAGCGTGCGGCCGATGTCGCGGATGTAGGTGGAATTAAAGAGCAGCACGCGCAGGGTCGCCACGTCCGACTCCGAACACAGGGCGCCGCCCTGCGTGGCCGCGGCCATGAGGCGGTGGCCCTCCTGCGCCACGCGCAGGGCGTGCGCCAGCAGCCGGGCGTTATGCCCGGCAAGCCTGTCGTCGGCCTGGTTCAGCTCGATCTGGCGTCCAGCCAGCACCCCCGCGAGGAATCCAAGCGCCGACAACAACAACACGAAAGCCGCAATTCTGGGACGTGACATGGGGACCGGTGACACATGGGCGGCGCGTGGTGAGTCATTCTGCGCGTAAGGCAATGTAACCGAAGATTCACATCCTTAAACGGGAAATTCACCCCTGCGGACCCGTCAATTGTGGCTTTCGAAACGGCCCCCGCCCCACACGCCGCCCTCGCCAGAATCCCGGTCTGCGTGGCTTGGCGGCCCCTTCTACGGGGAAACCCGATATCAGAATTTGCGCGACGCCCATGATCCCGCGTTATGCACAGGTACGGACCTGCCCGCGGCCATGCCGAAATTTTCCAGGCAGATCAACGGGTTGCATCGGCGCCCGCGGCCGGCTGCGCGCGCCCCGCGCGCGCTCGGGCGCGGTATCGGATCGGCTCGGACCCGGGCATGCTTGCGGCCTTCGGCCTTTCTTCTGGAGATTCCTGTGACCCCCTCTTCCCCGTCCCGCAAAATGGGCCTGGCCGTCGCTCAGATGGGCGCCGTCAATCTTGCCGATTCCCGCGCGGCGGTCGTGCGCCGTCTCGTCGAGATGATGCGCGAAGCTGCCGCCCGCCAGGCGGAATTCGTCGTGTTTCCCGAGCTGGCGCTGACGACGTTCTTTCCCCGCTACTGGATGGACGACGCCGAGGCGGTGGAGCGCTACTTCGAGAAGAGCATGCCCAACGCCGACGTGCAGCCGCTGTTCGACACGGCGCGCGAGCTGGGCATCGGCTTTTACCTGGGCTATGCCGAACTGACGCCGCAAGGCCGCCAGTTCAACACCGCGATCCTCGTGGACCGCAGCGCCAAAATCATCGGCAAATACCGCAAGATCCACCTGCCGGGTCACTCGGACCACAAGCCCGACGCCCCCTTTCAGCATCTGGAAAAGAAGTTCTTCGAAGTCGGCGACCTGGGCTTTGGCGTTTGGGACACCCACGACGTGAAGATCGGCATGTGCCTGTGCAATGACCGGCGCTGGCCCGAAACCTACCGCGTCATGTCGCTGCAAAGCGCCGAGCTGATCGTGCTGGGCTACAACACCCCGTCGTTGAACATTCACTGGAACGAGCCCGCGCACCTGCGCACCACCACGCACGAGATCGTGCTGCAGGCCAGCGCCTACCAGAACGCGGTGTGGATCGGCGCAGCCGCCAAGTGCGGACACGAAGACGGTCATCACATGATCGGCAGCTCGATGATCGTGGCGCCGTCCGGCGAGATCGTGGCCCGCGCAAGCGGCGAGGAAGACGAGGTGATCACCGCCCGCATCGATCTCGCGCTGGGTCAGACCTTCCGCGACCACGTCTTCAATTTCGCCAAGCATCGCAGCCCGCATCACTACAAGCTCATCGTCGAGCGCACCGGCGCGGGCGACCCGCTGCCGCGGCCCGACGCCGACTGAGGCCGAGAGCGGCTTGCCGTACCCGGGATTGCCCGCGCCACCGCGGGCAATTTCTTTTGGGTGCCGCCGCCTTTGCGCTGCTAGACTGCCCGATGGCCCCTTGATTGACCGACCATGCAGGCAACGAACCGATGCGCTTAATCGACACCGAGCAGACCCGCAACGCCCTGTCCTTCGACACCGTCATTCCCGCGCTGCGGGACGCCTTCCGCGAAGGCGCCACGGTGCCCGCCCGCCACGTCCACGCCATCCAGTCCGGCAATGCGCACGGCACCTCGCTCATCATGCCCGCGTGGAGCGAACGCGGCTATTTCGGCGTGAAGATCATCAACATCTTCCCTGACAACACGCATCAGGGCCTGCCCGGCCTGCACGCCACGTACAACCTGTACAGCGCCAGAACGGGCGTGCCGGTCGCGCACGTGGACGGCGACATCGTCACCGTGTATCGCACCGCCGGCGCCGCCGCGCTGGGCGCGGACTACCTTGCCCGCGCCGATGCCCGCACGCTGCTCATCGTCGGATCCGGACGCATCGCGGGACTGGTGGCGCAGGCCATGCGCACGGTACGCCCGATCGAGCGCGTGCTGGTCTGGAACGTGCGGCCGGCGGGCGCCGAGGCGCTGGCGGCCAGCTTGCGCGGCGAGGGCTTCGATGCGCGGGCCGTGACCGACCTGCAGGCCGCCACGGGCCAGGCCGACATCGTCAGCTGCGCCACGCTGTCCACCGAACCCCTCATCCGTGGCGCGTGGTTGCGGCCCGGCACGCACCTGGACCTGATCGGCAGCTTCAAGCCCGAGATGCGCGAGACCGACCCGGCCTGCTTTGACGGCACGACGGTCTACGTCGACACCGACGAAGCGCCCACCAAGTCCGGCGACCTGCTGTCGGCGTTCGAGGCTGGCGTGCTGACGCGAGAGGGCATCGCCGGCAATCTGCACCAGTTGGCCGCGGGCGAACGTCCCGGCCGCCAAAACGACCAGGAGATCACGGTGTTCAAGGCCGTGGGCAGCGCACTGGAAGACCTGACACTGGCGACGCTGGTGTACGAATCCGTGAAGGACTGAAAGCCGGGCCCGCCGGCCCGCCAAAAAAACACCCCAAGGAGACAACGCATGACGCAGGCACGTTCCATCCAGTTGACCGAATTTGGCGGCCCGGAAGTCATGCGGCTCGTCGACACCGCACTGCCGCCCCCTGGGCCCGGCGAGGCTCAGTTGCGCCAGACGGCCATCGGTTTCAACTACATTGACATCTACCAGCGCGCGGGCAAGTATCCGCTGCCCACGCCCACGGGGCTGGGCCATGAAGCGGCCGGCGTGATCGAGGCGGTGGGCGAAGGCGTGACGGACCTGCGCGTGGGCGACCATGTGGTCTACATGAACGCCGGCGTGGGCGCATACGCCGACCGGCGCAACGTGCCGGCCGCGAAACTGGTGAAGATCCCGGCGGGCATCTCCGACGAGGACGCCACGGCCGTCTTCTTCAAGGCCATGACGGCGCAATACCTGGTCAAGAAGACCTACGCGGTCCAGCCCGGCGACATCGTGCTGGTGCATGCCGCCGCCGGCGGGGTGGGTCAGATCCTGAGCGGCTGGGCGCATGCGCTTGGCGCCACCGTCATCGGCACAGCCGGCTCCGCCGCCAAATGCGACGTGGCCCGCGCGGCCGGGTGCGATGCCGCCATCGATTACTCGCAAGACGACTGGGTCCAGCAGGTGATCGCGGCCACAGGCGGCAGGAAGGCGCGCGTCGTCTATGACTCGGTGGCCCGGCACACGTTCATGGGGTCGCTGGACTGCGCGGCGCCGTTCGGCATGGTCGTGCTGTTCGGCGCGGCCTCCGGCCCGGCGCCGGCCATCGACCCGGAACTGCTGAACAAGAAGGGGTGCCTGTTTCTGACGCGTCCGTCCGTGTTTCCGCACAACGCGGATACGCAGACGTTCCGCGCCAATGCGGCGGACGTCTTTGACGCCATGCGAAGCGGCGCGGTCCGCGCGGCTATCGGTGCGCGCTACGGCCTGACGCAGATCCAGGACGCGCATCGCGCCGCCGAGCACCGCGCCGTCACAGGCGCCATCGTCATCACGCCCTGACCGGCAGGCGCGAGGGCCGGCGTCAGTGTCCGGCCAGCTCCATCGGCAGATGCTCGCGCATGATCTCGATGAAACGCCGCAACCGCGCCGGCTGAAAGCGCGACGGCGCATAGACCAGAAACACGGGCAGGGCGTCTGCCCGCCACTGCGGCGCCAGGTGCACAAGGCGGCCGGCAGCCAGATCGTCCTGCATGGCCCACGCGGATCCCAACGCAACGCCTAACCCCTGGATGGCCGAATTGCGCAGCGCATGCAGGCCATCGGTGGACAGGCGCGGCTGGATATCGAAGCTTTGCCTGTCGCCGCTGCCGCAATGCGTCAAGGTCACCTCGGTGCGATAGAAGGTACGCAGCGCCAGCCACGGCAAGCGCGCCAGTTCCGGCGGATCCTGCGGCACGGGTCCGCCGGCAAGCAGGTCGGGCGAGGCGACGACGATGCGCGGCACCTCGCCCAGCTTCACGGCGATTACCGACGGATCCGTCACGGCCCCGACCCGAATCGCGCAATCGACGTTTTCGGCGATCAGGTCCGGCATGCGGTCGTGCAGCAGCCATTCCACCCGCATGTTTGGATAGCGCTTCAGGTACTTGGCCAGCGGTTCGATGAACTGGTCCTGGCCGAACACGTGCGGCGCCACCACGCGCAGCATGCCGGCGGGCTCGTCGCCCGCGCCGCGCACCTCGCTTTCGAATGATTGAAAGGTGGCGAGCAGCTCCTTGCCGCGTTCATAGCAGCGCTGCCCGTCTTCGGTCAGGCGGATGGCGTGGGTGGAGCGCTTGAGCAGCCGCACGCCCATCGTGCGTTCCAGCAATTGCAGGCGGCGGCTGACAGTGGGTTGCGTGCCGCCCATCTGGGCAGCGGCCGCCGACAAGCTGCCGGCCTCGACGATGCGCACGAAGGTTTCGATGAGCAGCATGCGGTCGGTGCCGGCGGCAACGGGGAGAGCGGGGGTGGTCATACGCCTATCGTATAACGGATGTACCCGAAGGTCGGCTACCAAAACCAGGGGTGAAAGCCCAGAATTTGCCCCGTACCAATGCCACCGGACACCACCATGTCATCCCCCATTTCCCACCCCTCTCTATCGCGCGGCCTGGTTTTCCTGCTGGCCGTGGGCGCCGGCCTGGGCGTCGCTTCCCTTTACTACAGCCAGCCGATGCTCGGCGTGCTGGGCGCGGACATCCACGCCAGCGCCGAAACGCTCGGCTGGATTCCGACGCTGACGCAGCTGGGCTACGCGTTCGGCATCCTGATGCTGGCGCCGCTGGGCGACCGCTATGACCGCAAGCGCATCATCCTGATCAAGGCCGCCGTGCTGAGCCTGGCGCTGCTCTTGGCCGGCGCATCGCCCACGATCGGCCTGCTGCTGGCCGCCAGCTTCGCCATCGGCCTGTCGGCCACGCTGGCCCAGGACATCGTGCCGGCCGCCGCCCACCTGGCGCCGGCCGAGCAGCGCGGCAAGATCGTCGGAACCGTCATGACAGGCCTCTTGCTGGGCATCCTGCTATCGCGGGTGGTCAGCGGCTTCGTGGCCGAGCAGTTTGGCTGGCGCATGATGTTCGCGGCCGCCGCCGTCAGCATCGTGGCGCTGGGCGCAGCCCTGTGGCGCGGCCTGCCGCGTTTCGAACCGTCGACGCGGCTGGCCTACAGCGCGTTGCTGGGCTCGCTGCTGACGCTGTGGCGCCAGCATCCGGGCCTGCGCCGCGCCGCGGCCGCGCAGGGTCTGCTGTCGCTGGGGTTCAGCGCCTTCTGGTCGACGCTGGCCGTGATGCTGCACGACGCGCCGTTCCACCTGGGCGCAGGCGCCGCCGGCGCGTTCGGCCTGGCCGGCGCCGCGGGCGCCCTGGCCGCGCCGCTGGCGGGCCGCGTGGCCGACACGCGGGGCCCGCTGGCCGTCGCCAGCTTGGGCGCCGGGCTGACGATGGTGTCGTTTGCCGCCATGATCTTCCTGCCCTTCCTGCCCCCGCATGCCGCGCTGTGGCTGATCGGCGGCGCCGCGGTCGGCTTCGACCTGGGCATCCAGACCTCGCTGATCGCGCACCAGAGCATCGTCTACGGCATCGACCCGGCCGCCCGCAGCCGCCTGAACGCCATCCTGATGACGGGCGTCTTCATTGGCATGGCCGCCGGCGGCGCGCTGGGCAGCCTGGCGCTGGCCCATTGGGGCTGGACCGGCGTGACGCTGACCGCCGCCGGCGCCGCAGCCGCCGCCCTGGCCCTGCGCCTGTGGCCCGCCAACAACCGCAATGGCGAAGCCAGCCGCTACGCGGCGTAAGGATCGGGCAGGCGCCGCCTTGCAGCGCTTAACCGGGCGTGTTGATCTGGTCGGCCGAGATGATCTCGGCCACCAGCACCTGCCCCGGGCCATCCAGGAAATACTCTTCCTTGGCCGGCTCGCGCAGCTTCATGTAGGCGTCCTCGCCGATCTGCATGGTGTGGCCGGCGGACAGTTCGGCGCCGCTTTCCAGCATGTAGCTCATGATGTTGTTGAACGTCGTCGAGTAGACCTCGCCTTCGTCGTGCCCCGCCGCCAGCGCGGCGAAGTCCGGCAGGCCGAAAGCATCGCCGCCATACGTGCGCATCCAAACGCCCTGCACGCCTTCGACTTCATACTTCACGAAACCGCAATACAGCATGTTCAGCGGCAGCGTGCGCAAGAGGTCCATGCTTTCCTCGCCCAGCGACTCGGCGGCGAACACGCCGGCTGGAAGCGACGTGTGCGCATGCTCGTTCAGGACCGCCAGCGCCTCGAAGCCGGTCAACGCGCCGGCCACCGCCGCCAGCGCCACGTACTGTTCCAAGGGATCGGTTTCGAATCCCGCGTAGTACAGGATGATGTGGCTGGCGTGGGCGCGGACCTCGTCCTTCATCGCGGCGGGATAGTGCGATGGCGCGACGCAGGTCTCGAGCGCCTCCTTGGGATAGGGCGCATTGAAGCCCACCAGCCGCACGACGTGCTTGTCCCAGCCGGCCATGCCCAGGAATTCCGGCATCTCGGGCGCGATTTCCGCGCGCGCCTTGGCCATCGTCGGATGGTAGGCGCGCAGCGCATCGGCCAGCGCCGCCTCGGTGATCGCGAGCGGTTCGGCGAACAGGACCTGCAGGCTCAACGGCTGCGCAATGTCCGGGTTGGCCAACAGGGCGGCGGAATCGGCGGATTCCTCGTTGCGGCCGAAGAAGCGGGAGAAGATGCTCATACGTATCCAAGGTTCAACACAAAACGGGGACAGTATAAGGACGCGTCCCGCGCCCCTGCCGCCGGGGTCGCCATTGGATACATATTCGGTAGTCCGCTATTCCTCGAAGCCGCGCGTGCCCACCGTCTCGACCACGAAGTCGATGAAGGACTTGATGCGCGACGAGATCGCGGTGTTCCGGTAGTACACCGCGTTGATCGGCTGCCGAACTTCAAGCAACTGCTTCACGAAGAGCGGCTGCAGCGCGCCGCTTTTGCGGTCCGCGCGCGTCATGAAGTCGGACAGGCAGACGATGCCGCCATCGTTCAGCGCCAGTTGGCGCAGCGTCTCGCCGCTGTAGGCGCGCACCTGCGGCTTGACGTGCACCGGCTGCCCGTCGGCATCGAGCAGCGGCCATTCGTTCAGCGCTTCCAGTTGCGCAAAGCCCAGCAGCACGTGCGAAGCCAGGTCCGCCGCGCGGCGGGGCGCGCCGTGCCGCGCCAGGTAGCCCGGGCTGGCCAGCACGCGCACCCGGCTCGTGCCCAAGGCCACCGCGTGCAGCGACGAGTCCTTCAATCGCCCGATCCGAAAGGCCAGGTCGGTGCGCCGCTCCAAGAGGTCGATGTTGCCTTCGTTGCTGGTCAGTTCCAGCTCCACCTGCGGATAGCGCATGCGATAGGCCGGCGCCAGCGGCGCGATGACGTGCAGCATGAAGGGCGAGGCCGCATCCACGCGCAAGAGGCCCGCGGGCTGGTTGCGCCGCAGGTTCATCAGCTCTTCGGCTTCCTCGACCGACGCAATAATGCGGCGCGCCTGCTCCAGGTAGGCCTTGCCTTCTTCGGTCAGCGCCAGACGCCGTGTCGTGCGCCGCATCAGCGTGGTCTGCAGCTTTTCCTCCAGGCGGCTCATCGTGCGGCTGGTGGCAGAAACGGTCTGGCCCAGCACCTCGGCGGCAGCGGTGATCGAGCCGCTGTCCACGATGGCGATGAAGACCTGCATTTCGTCGAGGGTGGTTTTCATAGTTGACGTTTTATCAAAAGTCTTTCGCCGATACCGGTATTTTTTTGCAAGGGTACGGCAGGCACACTACCGCCATCCCCGGACCTCGCCGGTCCGGCCCCGTACATCCCCCAGGAGTTTTCCATGCCCATTCCCGCCTTTGGCGTCGGCACCTTCCGCCTGCAAGGCCAGACCGTCATCGATTCCGTGCGCAACGCGCTGGACGTCGGCTACCGCGCGATCGACACGGCGCAGATCTACGAGAACGAGGCCGACGTCGGCCAGGCCATCGCGGAATCGAACGTGGCCCGCGCGGACCTCTACATCACCACCAAGATCTGGGTGCCCAACTACGCAAAGGACAAGCTCGTCCCCAGCCTGAAGGACAGCCTGGCCAAGCTGCGGACCGACTATGTGGACCTGACGCTGATCCATTGGCCCGCGCCGGACAACGGTGTGTCCGTCGACGAATTCATGACGGCGCTGGCCGAGGCCAAGGCGCAGGGCCTGACGCGCCAGATCGGGATTTCCAACTTTCCCATCGCCGAGACGCGGGCCGCCATCGCCGCCGTGGGCCGCGACCAGATCGCCACCAA
>JAEYVD010000670.1 GCA_023432075.1 Pseudomonadota bacterium
ACGGCGTGTTGTTCCAGCCCGTGCCCGACTGCGGCTCGAAGGATTCCGAGTAGCTGAAGTACGGCGCCACGCCGTTGTCGAAGTTGTAGATGGCGCCGAACCGGCCCGAGAACGCTTCGGCGTTCAGCTTGGACGGGGTGACGCGGCCCGAGGCAATCGCGGTCGTCTCGCCCACGTTGCGCGACCAGTCGTAGCGCCCGCCCAAGAGGAACGACAGGCGGTCGATCTTGATCTGGTCCTGAAAGTACACGCCGGTCTGGTACTGCGTGGTGCTCGCGTCGCTGGAGAACGCCGGCACAGGGATGTTCTGGAAATTGTCCGGGTTCTTCACGTAGAGCGCCGGCGCGGAACCGAAGCCCGACAGCGTGTCGGTCTTGACGTGCTGGTAATCGAAGCCCACCAGGACGTTGTGGCCGATCTTGCCCGTGTTGAAGCGGGCCTGCAGGTTGTTGTCGATGGTCAGCGCCCCCACATCCACGTCCGTCGCGATCGAGGCGCGCTGGTGGTACAGGTAGGTCCTGTCCGTATAGCCGTAGTAGTTGGTCATCGCGCCATAGACGCTGCGGTACTTGGCGTCCGAATGCGTCCAGCGCAGGCTTTGCGACGCCTTGAACGTGTCGTTGAAGCGATGGTCCAGGATGTAGCCCAGCGAGTAGCTCTTGCGGTCGCTCTTTTCGAAATTGGCGTCGCCGTCGTAGTAGTCGGCGGGCAGCCGGAAGCCATCGGGCGCGCGGAGCAAGGTGCGCATGGCCGGCACCGCGCCATACGACCCCATGTCCGGATCGTGCTGGAAATTGGTCAGGATGGTCAGCGAGGTATCGGCATTCGGTTTCCAGGCGAACGCGGGCGACACGAAGTAGCGGCGTTCCTTGGTGTCCTGCACCTGGCCGTCAGACATGTAGCCCGATCCCACCAGGCGATACAGGTACTTGCCCTCTTCGTCGATGGGGCCGCCGAAGTCGACGTTGGCGCGGCGGAAGTCGTAATTGCCAACCTGCAGCTCAACCTCGCGCAGCGGCTCATCCAGCGGCCGTTTGCTGACCTGGTTCACCACGCCGCCAGGACCGCCCTGCCCGTACATGACCGACGCCGGCCCCTTCAGCACGTCCACGCGCTCCAGCCGGAAGGCGTCGACCTGCGGCAGCGCGTCGCGGCCGCCGAACACGCGCAGCCCATCGAGGTATGTGGACGCCGAGAACCCGCGCACGTTGAACTGGTCCAGACGGGTCGCCGTGGCGCCGCGCGACTCGGTGGCCACGCCCGCCGTGTAGCGCAGCACCTGATTCAGCGTCTGCGCGCCCTGCTCGGTGATCTGCTCGCGCGTGACCACGGACACCGATTGCGGTGTCTCGATCAGCGGCGTGTCCGTCTTGGTGGCGCTGGCGCTGGCGGTGGCTACGTAGCCCACTGTGGGCGCATAGGCGCTGTCCGACATGCCCGTCACCGTCACGGGCGCCAGCGTGTGCGTATCGCCCACGGAGGCCGGCGCGGGCGCCAGCGTCCACGTGTTGCCCGATTGCGCGCGCGCCTGCAGGCCGCTGCCCGCCAGGATGCGCGAAAAGCCCGCGCCCACCGTGTAGGCGCCGTTCAAACCGTCCGAGCGCCGCCCGCGCACCAGCGCCGGATCGAACGACAGCACCACGCCCGCGCTGCGCGCAAACTGCGTCAGCGCATCGGCCAGCGGTCCTGCCGGAATCTGGAAACTGCGCTGGCCGTTGGCGGCTGCCGAGGCTGCGGCGGCCGGCGCGGACTGCGCCCAGGCCGCGGGCGCGCCAGCGGCCAGCGCCCCGGCGCACGACACGGCCAGCACCGCTTGTCGGCCGGCGGTCAGCGGTGCGCGCAGGCGGGTGTGGATTGAAGCGGACACAAACATCTCCCTGTACGGTGGTTTCTTTCTGCTTTCCGTACGGAGATGCAAAACCTGCAATGCGCCGGCAAGAAAATTTGTAACGCTCAGGCTTCGCGCGGCCCGACCTGCAGCCAATAGTGGGTGTGGCGCGTGACGCTGATCGGCAGGGAGTGTTCCAGCGCCTTGAGCGCGCGCTCGGCGTCGTCCAACGGAAACACCCCCGAAAGCCGCAAGGCCACCACCGCGGGATCGACGCGGATGACGCCCACGCGCTGACGGGCCAGGTGCTCGGCAAAGTCGTCCAGCCGCCACTCCTTGGCGACCACCATGCCGTCCACCCAGGCGAGCCGATCCGGGTCCGACGCGCCGCGCTGAAGCTCGCCGTCTTCGGCAGGAAACAGCCGTTCACCGGCGGCAAGCTGCGTCAGGACGCCATGGCGCAGCAGCGCCACGCTGCCTTCGTACACGCCCACGCGCGCGCCTTGCGCCGTTCGCCGCAGGTCGAAGCGCGCGCGCTCGGCCTGCAATTGGCCGTCGCCGGTGTCCACGCGCAGCGTCGGTGCGCCCGGATGCGGCTCGGCCTGCACCAGCATCTCGCCGCGCAAGAGCGCAATATCACGGACGTTGCCGCTGACGTTGACGCGCACGGCGGTATCGCTGTTGAGGGTGACGCGCAACCCGTCCGCCAGCGCAAGGGCCTGGCGCTCGCCCACGCGGGTGCTGTAGTCGGCGACCAGCCGCTGCCAGGGCGCATGACGATAGCCCGCCCAGCCGGTGGCGGCCACGCCGGCCACGGCCAGCAGGCTGCGCAGCGCGGCGCGCCGGCCGCGTGAGGCGGGCGCGTTCAGCGCGGTATGCGCC
>JAEYVD010000703.1 GCA_023432075.1 Pseudomonadota bacterium
GCGCTGGCATGCTGGCTGCCCCCTGCGGCGCTGGCGCGTGTCCAGACGCAGGGCCTGTTCACGGACAGGCCCTGACCGTCAGCTCCCCGCGCTGGCGTGGGCGGGTGTGAAGAAGTAGTCCTTCCAGCTTTCGGCCTGCCCTTGCAGCACGCCGATCTCGCGCAGCTTGTCCGCGTACACCTTGGTCTGCTGCGGCGTGATCGTGAACTGGTTCTCGGGATCGTCCAGGATCTTCTTCACAAAATCCGCCGGCAGCTTGGAATTCTGCTGGCGGATGAAGATCGCGGCGGCCTCGTCCTTGTGCGCGGGAATCCACGCCGCGGCTTCGGCCAACGCGGCGTAGAACGCGTTGTACGTCTTGGGATTGGCGTCGTGGAATTTCTGCGTGGTGTACAGCACGTTGAACGTCGCGGGACCGCCCAGGATTTCGTACGAACTGATCACCTTGTGCACCGCTGGATTGCGCTCCAGCGCCTGGTAATAGAACGGCGCACTGGAAAAATGCGCATTCACTTCAAGGCCGCCGGAGATCAGCGCGGTGGTCGCGTCCGGATGCGGCAGGCTGATGGAGATATCGTCGAATCGCTTGAAGTTGTCCTTGCCGTAGCGCTTGGCCGCTTCGATCTGCAAGGTGCGCGACTGGAATCCCACGCCCGCGGCCGGCACCGCGATGCGGTCCTTCGCGCTGAAGTCGTCCAGCGTCTTGACTGCCGGGTTGTTGCTCAGCAGATAGTTGGGCAACGACCCCAACGCCGCCACCAGCTTCACGTTCTGCTTGCCGCGCGTGCGGTCCCACAGCACCAGCGCCGGCGGCACGCCCGCCGACACCATGTCCAGCGCGCCCGCAAGCAGCGCCTCGTTCATGGCCGACGCGCCGGAAATCTGCGCCCATTCCACCTTGATGTCCAAGCCGGCCGCCTTGCCGTGTTTTTCGATCAGTTTCTGGTCCTTGACCACATCGAGGATCAGGTAGGCGATGCCGAACTGCTGCGCCACGCGCAACGTGCCTTCGGCATGAGCCGGCGTGACTGCCGCACCCAGCGTGGCAGTGGCCAGCGCCGCGCCGGCCGCCAAGCGCCGCAAGAGAATGGAATTGAAGGACATGGGGTTGCGGGCTCCTTGGGCCAGTGGGTTCGCACGAAAGTGACGAGCGATCCTAGCAACGGCCGCGCAGCGGTGGAACGAACAATTTCTGCTATCCAAATACCCCCGGCGCTGGGCCGCCGCCGCAACAAGCATATGTCTAGATATTCTTTGTCGGCGCAGCCTTCGCTCCGTAGCATGACCTCAAGCTATTTCACATGCCTATCGGGGTTGGAATCATGAGTTCGTACAAAAAGCTGCCATCCATTGACGCCGCGCGCCGGCGCCTGCTCTTTCATATCGGCGCCGTGGCCGCCGCGGGCGCTGCGGGCGGCCTGCCCGGCGTGACGCTGGCGCAGTCCCGCGAACAGGCCACGCTGGCTTCTGGCAGCGCGGGCTACACCTGGGCCCTGCCGTTCGTGGCCGAAAGCGCGGGCTATTGGAAAGCGCGCAATGTGGACCTGAAGGTGCTGGACTTTCCGACCGGGCGCGATTCCATGCAGGCCCTGCTGGCCGGCTCCGCGAACTTCTCCACCACCACCGATACGCCGCTCGTCTTTGCTGTGCTGCAAGGCCTAAAACCGGGCATTCTGGCCAATTTCAGCCGCTATTCGTACGACATGAAGATCGTGGCGCGGGAAGGCAGCGGCATCGCCGCCGACACGCCCGCGAGCCTGAAAGGCAAGAAGATCGGGACGCCCGCCGGCACGTCGGGCCAGTATGCGCTGGCCAAATACCTTGAGTTCGCCAAGCTATCGGCCAGCGACATCACGCAGGTGAACCTGGCGCCGACCGACCTCATCGGCGCGCTGGTGCGCGGCGACATCGACGCGTTTTCGTGGACCGCGCAGGCCGGCAACGCCGCGCTTCGCCAAAGCGGCGGCAAGGTGTTCTTCCTGACGCAGGATGGCTACGAGAAGTTCTTCCGCAGCCACCAATTGCTGCTGGTCAATCAGCACACGCTGGATACCCGCCAGGCGCTCGTCAAGGACGCCATCGGCGCGCTGCTCGATGCCGAGAAGCGCATTGCGCAGGATCCCGCGTGGCCGGACCTGATCGCCACGCGCATCCGCAGCACGCCGGCCGAGGTCAAGCAGGCCACCTCGGTGTTCGAGTTCAAGGTGGGGTTCGACGACACCTTCGTCGACGATCTGGTGAACCAGGCCCAATGGGCCATCGACGCCAAGCTTGCGCCCGCGCCCGCTGGCGATCTGCGCGCGTTGTTCCGCGCAGCGATCAAGGATGCGCCGCTGTCGGCAGCAGCGCCCGATCGCGTCAAACTGGCCTGACGGCATGGCCGCCCTGATCGAATTCCAGCGTGTCTCGCAGTTTTTCGCCACGCGCGGGGACGCGCCGGCCCAGGCGCTGCACGACGTATCGCTGGATCTGGCAGCCGGAGAGTTTGCGTGCCTGATCGGCCCTTCGGGTTGCGGCAAGACGACCCTGCTGCATCTGCTTGCGGGATTCCTGCAGCCCACCGAGGGCGCCGTCAGGTTCCAAGGCGATCGGGTCGAACGCCCCGGTCCCGAACGCGGCGTGGTCTTCCAGGAATACGCCCTCTTTCCCTGGATGACGGCCCGGCAGAACGTGGAGTTCGGTCTGCGTGCGCAATCGGTGGCCGCGCGCCAGCGCCGCCACCGCGCGCTGGCGGCGCTGGAGCGCGTGGGTCTGGCCGCCTCGGCGGACCGCTATCCGCATGAATTGTCCGGCGGCATGCGTCAGCGCATCGCCGTGGCGCGATCCCTGGTCGTCGAACCCCAGGTGCTGCTGATGGACGAACCCTTTGCAGCGGTCGACGCCATGACCCGCGCCGCGCTGCAGAAAGACTTGCTGCGGCTGTGGCAGGAGACGGGCGTGTCGGTGGTGTTCGTCACCCACAACATCGACGAAGCGATCTTCCTGGCGCAGCGCGTCATCGTCATGGCGCCGCATCCAGGCACGATCAGCGACGACATCCGCATCGGCCTGGACTACCCGCGGCAGCGCGGTTCCATCGAGTTCGCGCAGCATTACAACCGGATCGAGGCCGCGCTGGCGGCCGGCACTTACAGGCAGGCAGCATGAACGCATTGACCCTGCGCCGCGAGTCCGCGGCCGAAACGACAACCGACATTGGTGTGCCGGCCGGTCACGACGCCAGCGGCGGCGCGCCGGCGGCACGCCCCAGCCTGGCCGAACGTTTCCAGCAATCGCATGTCCGCGCGGAACGCATCCGGCGACGCCGGCGGCTGTTGCTGAACCTTGCCGGCATCGTGCTGTTCCTCCTGGGTTGGGAAGCCATTCCGCACGTGTTCTCGTGGATGAACCCGGCGCTCTTTCCGCCCCCCTCGCGTGTCCTGCAAGCGGCGCTGCCCATGATCGCGTCGGGCGAACTCGCAGGGCACATCGCGGCCAGCCTCACGCGCGCCGCGGCGGGATTCGGCATCGCGTTGATCCTGGGCATAGCCGCCGGCATCCTGACGGCGCGCATCACATTCCTTCATCACCTGAGCGAACCCGTGCTGCACGGCTTCCGATCAGTGCCGTCGCTGGCCGTCGTTCCCCTGGCGGTGCTGTGGTTCGGCATCGGCGAGCTGCCCAAGATCGCGCTGATCGCGTGGGGCGCCTTCTTTCCCATCTGGATCACCACCTTCATTGGCGTGCGCGACACCCACATCGTGTACCTGCGTTCGGCGGCGGCGCTGGGCGCCGGACGGCTGCGGACTCTCTTCCAGGTTGTATTGCCCGCCGCCTTGCCCTTCATCCTGGCGGGCGTGCGGCAGGCCATCGCCGTATCGCTGATCGTGCTGGTCGCGGCCGAACTGTCCGGATCGACGCGCGGCATCGCCTACATGATGTCGCTGGGCCATCAGCTCTTTCAGGTGGAGATCATGTTCATCGGCCTGGTGCTGCTGGGCACGTTCGGTTTCCTGGCGGACCGCTTGTTCGTCTGGGCCGCCAAGCGGCTTTTTCCCTGGTACCAGAGCGCGTCGTGACATGAGGCCTGCAGAAAAACGGCATGCGTTGCGCACGCTGGTGCTGCGCAACGCGCGCATCCACACCTTTCATCCCGCCCGCCCGCAGGCCCATGCGATTGCGCTGGCCGGCGGCCGGGTCACAGCTTACGACGACGACGCGACGGCGCTCGCGCGCGCCGACGCCCGCGTGATCGACCTGCAGGGCGCAACGGTGATCCCGGGCATCAACGACAGCCACGCGCACATGGAGCGCGAGGGGCTAAAAGCGTTGCGTCCGTCGCTGGCGGCAGCGCGCAGTGTCGAGGACGTATTGCGCGTGGTCCGCGAGCAGGCGAGATCGACGCCGCCCGGCGAGTACATCGTGACCATGCCCGTGGGCACGCCTCCCTACTACTTCGGCGGCGCCGCCCAGCTCGCGGAAGGCCGGCTGCCCAGCCGCCAGGAGCTGGACGCGGCCGCGCCCGGCCATCCCGTCTACATTCCTGCCCCCTTCGGAAATTGGGGCAGGCCGCCCGGCAGCGGCGCGCTCAACAGCCTGGCTTTGGCGCGCAATGGCCTCACCTCCGCATCGCAGCCGCGCTGCAGCGGTATCGAGTTGGGCCGCGACGCCTCGGGTGACCTGGACGGCCGCATCGTGGAGCGCAACGCGCGTCCCGCCGTCGAATTCGACCTGCTGCCGGACGTCCCCCGCTTTGGCTTTGCCGACCGCCTGAAAGGGCTGCGCATTTCCCAGCAGCTTTATCACGCCAAGGGAACCACCAGCATCTATGAAGGCCACGGCTGCGCACCCGAGACCATCTCGGTCTACCGCAAGCTGTGGGAAGACGGCGGCCTGACCATGAGGTCGACCCTGGTCGTCAGTCCCGCGTGGAGCGATCTGGCCGAAGCGGCGCGCGCCATGCGCGACTGGCTGGCCACCGCGCGCGGGCGCGGGTTGGGCGATCCGTGGTTCCGGGTCAGCGGCATCCATATCGCCTATGGCGGCGATCCCGTCGTGGCCTGCTGCGCGCGCGCCAACCTGCCGGATACCGGCTGGTCCGGATTCGTGGAACAGGCGGTCACGCCGTCGGACTTCCGGGCGCTGTGCCTGCTGGCGGCCGAACACGACCTGCGTGTCAACGTCATCGTCTCCGACAAGCTGCACGAGGTCGTGCCGGTGCTGCGCGAGATCGACGCCCGGTTCCCGCTGGCCGGCCGCCGCTGGGTCGTGCAGCACATCGCCAGATCGCGCCTCGACGACCTGAAAGCGCTCAAGGCGCTGGACGTCCTGGTCACGACCATTCCCACCTATTTCCTCTGGAAAGGCGGCGCCGCCTACCTGGACGAGCCCGACGGCGGAGAGGGCGTGGTGCCGCACGCCGCCATGCTGGCGCTGGGGCTCGATGTCTCGCTGGCGACCGACAACATTCCTTATGACCCGTTCCACACACTCTGGGTCGCGGGCGTTCGCCGGGAGCGGCTGACGGGCCGCGTCATCGGCGCCGGCCAGGCGCTTTCCGCCGGCGACGCGCTGCACGCGTTCACCGTGGCCGGCGCGCGCCTGAGTTTCGATGAAGACTGGAAAGGCCCGCTCGCGCCGGGATTTGCCGCCGACCTGGCCGTGCTGGACCGGGACCCGATGACATTGCCCCCAGCCGCCTGGCGCGACGTGCAATGCACGATGACCCTCGTGGACGGGCGCATCGTGCACGGCGAGCACGATGGGCCGGCGCCGTGACCCCCGCTTCGATTTCACCGGTGGCCATCGTGGGCGGGGGGCCGCCGGCAGTGCGTCTGGCGGAACACCTTCGGCGGGGCGGCCTGCGATAAAGCGGCAATCATGACCCGCCCCCGCCCCATAGGCGCCATCGACCCGGGCCGATGCGGCTAGCGCCCCGGACCGCCCCCCAGCAGCTTGAACGACTGGTCCGCCGCGCGCAGATCGCGCGATTCCCGGGTCCAGCCGATCTGGCGCCGATAGCTGCCCAGCAGGCCCGCCCGCACCAGTTCATCTTCGGCAACGGGCGCGGGCGCATCGGCCTGGGGCGACACATACATGGCGTCCTCGGGACACCACGCCTCGCACATGAAACAGGTCTGGCAGGCGTCCTGACGCGCGATGACCGGGGCCGCCCCTTCCACAATGTCGAACACATTGACCGGGCACACCCGCACGCAGATATTGCAGCCGGTGCAACGGTTGTCGCTGATGAGTTCGATCATGCGGCCAGCCTCGTTTGCGTTGCGGATGGCGCCTTGCTCCCGTCCAGGGCGCGGGGCTGCACCCAGACCTCGTCCAGGCCGCCGGCGCTCAGGTGATGGTGTTGCGCGGCGTCCTGCGCCAGGAAGTCGTAGCGCTTGTGCATGCCGCGCGTCTCGCGGCGGGCCAGCGCGCTGCGGTACATCCAGCGCGACGTGGCCAGCATGGCCGCCGCTTCCCGGGTGGCCAGCAGGTCCACGGCGGCCGCGGGCGCCGCCGATCGCAACGCGTGCCATTGCGCATCCAGCCGCGCGACCGACGGCGCAAGCACGTCCGCCGTCCTGAAATAGTTCCGCTCGAACGGCATGACCTCGTCCTGCACTGCCCTGACCAGTGCGGCGGCATCCACCGCACGCGGGCCCGCGCCGCGCAGGCCCGCAA
>JAEYVD010000082.1 GCA_023432075.1 Pseudomonadota bacterium
TCCAGTTCATGCAGATCGCGCAAAACTGGGTACAATACCGCCTCCTTGCGCTGCGCCCGTAGTTCAATGGATAGAATGAGAGTTTCCGAAGCTCTTGATACAGGTTCGATTCCTGTCGGGCGCGCCATAGAATCAACAACTTAGCTTTTTTTGGGTCTTTTTTGGGCCCAAACTTCGCCAAATAGCGCGAGTTCTTTGGGCTCCTTCAGGCCTCTTCAGTAGGCAAATGGTCAGCGTACAGGGCGGCCATTTTCGCTTTCTCCCGTTGGTTGGATTCACCGTCGATCCATTTGGAATAGACGCGGAAGAACATCTGCGCATTCTTGTGGCCCATCTGCCGGGACAAGTAGCCGGGATTCATTCCGGCGTGCAGACCAAGCGTCGCGTACGTGTGCCGGGTTTGACGCGCGTCCCGATCTCGGATGCCCAGGGCGGAGAGCGTCGGGCGCCACACCTTTTGCACTGCATCTGCTGTATCGACAAACGGTTCTCCTGTTTGGGGATTCAGGAACACATGGCCCCGAGGGTCGAACGTCAACTGCTTCTGGCGTCGTAGCGCTTCAAGTGCCGGACCCTGCAGGTCCACATCACGGGACTTGTACGTCTTAGTCGCCTTGTTGTGACGCCTCACGCGCGCCTGGTCGATGCGGATTTGCTCTCTCGAAAGGTCTACGCGAGTCCACTGCAGCGCAATCTGCTCCGATGGTCTCACGCCCGTGAAGAACGCGAGTTCGAAGTAATTGCGCCAAGCTCCGCCATAGTATTTGTCGACATGCTCGATGACCTGGAGCACTTCCGACATGAGCAGCGGATCAGGTTCGGGCTCCTGGCCCTTGCGGCTTTCGATCTCCAGTGTGATGTTCTCCGGCACCTTTTTCATCTTGAAAGCCAACGCCCAAACCTGCCGGGCGGGCGTCATCACGTTGTTGAAGGTCTTGGCCGCCATCCGAGGAAATTCGGCCACGTCCAGCGCGAGTTCTTCGTAGGTGATCTCAGCGATTGGGCGGTTCCCATACAGCGGTCGCCATCGCGAGTTCAAAAGATTCTCGTACTCGCTAAGCGTTGTGGCCGCTTTGTGACCGTTGAGCTTGAGCCACATATCAGCCACCTCGTTAAAGGTGATTTCACGGGTGGCCGCCTCCGAGACAGGAATACTCGGCGACTCGGGAAAGTAGCGCGCGAAGTCGTTCCATGTAAAGACACCCAACCCGATCGCCTGGAGGATTTCGGTTCGCATGCGCGCCGCAGCGCGGATGTTAGCGGCGGTAGGCTTCAGTGCTACGCGCTCGCGGAAGCGGCGGTCATTCCAGCGGAAGTCGATTCGGATCGACGCCGTCCGCGCGAGGATCCCTTCGAAGTGCTCTTTGATACCCATTCGTCGTACGCTTCAAGGTTAATGTGTTGGCGGTTATCTGAGTCCATACACCCAGGCGTTCTTCGACCTGGCCGATTGGATACGCCAAAGCGGCGCTCGGGTTTGGGTGGGAACGCTCGCGGTCGGAATCGCGATCCAACTGTCGTTTCCGTACCTGGACGGGCCAATACGAAGGGTATTGGACCGTTGGGGGCCATACAGCCTGTACCGGGATGTCCAGGGCATCGGTGTTATCAGCACAGCGGCAACTGCGGTCAAACCACGGACCGGAAAAACGATGCAATTGCGCGAGGCTAATCGCCATCGTCGGCGTGGGCGGCCACCTGGCCGCGCATCTGCAACTGGACAACAGACAGGCCGTCTACGTGACCGGGAAAGCCGCGCCGGCCACTGGCGCTGGCCAGGGTATGCGTCTGCTGGAGATTTCTCCACCCTGCGCCACGTTCCTATCGCAAGAGGAAGAGACGTTCACCTATTGCCTAGACGAGAGGGCACCATGAAGTTCAGCATTTTCCAATGGACTCGGCGATTGATGCGCGTGTTGCGCGTCGGTTTTCGCGAAGAAGAGCCGGCGCCTGTCCTGAGCATGTCGCTGACGCCTGTCCAAACTGACGACTCCCCGGAAGGTCATCTTGACTCATTTGAGGATGTTGAAAACATGCGTCCGGCCTTCGAACTTCTGCGCGTGGATTGGTGCGGCTCTGAAGCCGCTGCGAAAGCATGCGTAGCAGAACTCGAAGGCAAGCGGTATGTGGTCTTCGTCAAACAGGGGGAACAGGACTCCGACCTGTACCGTGCCGTCCTACTACGTGCTCGGGAAGCCGCCGGGCGCGACAACGTGGACGTGTACACAGTCAATCCCGTCGTGCTGCTTGCCTTGGTCCGGGAGCGCATGCAAGCCAAGGACGTTAAGCAGCGCACGTCCAGGACGCGCGCGCTTGGCGCACGCTCTGCGGTACGCGTGGGGTTCCATGATTTGTCCGCGTGGGGAATTCGTAACGGAGCGAGTGACATGCACCTGAACATTGACACCACGGCGGCCATCTCTCATGTAAGCGCAACGATTGACGGGCAGTACACCACGCCCAAGCAACTGGCGATGCCGACCGAACGGCTCATTGAGATGGGAAACGTTGCATGGCTGGATCCCTTACTTCACCGCTCCGATGATTCTCGACTCGTTACCTGCGGCGCCACGCGCGTACCTTGCGCACGTGTCCAAGGACCAAATCGCGGCTGTGGTCACCGATGCAGTGGACGCCGAGCAGGCGAAACCGTTGCTTGCCATGAAGAAGGCCCAGGCCGCCGCCGCAGCCGAGCAATTGCTGGTAGGGAAGAACTGGGTGCCTGAACTGATGCGCGTCCAACCTCTTCAGGTCGCAATGGCCGTGGAACACCCGATGGGAGAAATGGAGGAATAAAAAGCCGCGCCCGCCCGGGAATGCCGGGCGGGCAATCAAAAATGGCATCTTGCACCAACAATAAATTGTTAGTACAATTAAATCATGCTAACCGTTATCGAAACCGACGAATTCAGCACCTGGGCCGCGAAGGTGTGGAGTGACTCCGAACGGGAGGCATTCGTAGATTGGATCGCGGCGAACCCCGAGGCCGGGGATGTTATCCCTGGCTCGGGCGGATGCAGAAAGGTGCGATGGTCCCGCGCTGGTATGGGAAAGCGGGGCGGTGCACGTGTGATCTATTACCTTCGGTTGGCCAGCGGCGAGGTGGTGCTGCTGATCGTGTACGCGAAGGCCAAATTCGACAACCTTCCTGCGTCCTTTCTCGCCAAACTCAAGGAGTGCTTTGATGCCTAAGAAACCAGATGCCGAGATGGCCGAGTTTGAAGCCGCCCTGTTGCGCAGCGCCAAACAGGCTGTCGACGGTCAGTATGCTCGCGTGCATACGCCTGATGAGATCGTGCGGCGGCGTGGCCGACCCGTCGGCAGTACCGCCGCCGTCCGTAAATCCGCTACTACCATCCGCCTGGATGAAGAGGTCTTGGCTGCTTTCAAGGCTACCGGTCAGGGGTGGCAGACCCGCATGAACAATGCGTTGAAGGACTGGCTGAAAACTCACCAGATGACCTGATCGCTTTCCATGGACCCATGCGCAGAACAACCTGCGCCAAAGCAAAAGGCCGCCCTAGGGCGGCCTTTTGCTTTGAATGAAACGACGGCTTTTGATCGGGGCGTCCAGTCCCACCGGCTGCGCCGGTGGGGCCGTCCTTCGGACTTCGTGAGCGCCCCCCGGACGCTCACAGGTGCCCTTAAAGTCCCCGGCGCCAGGGCGGCGGCGGGCCCCTTAAGGCCACCACACAGGACGCACCCTCCGGGTGCGGCCATCTCCTTGATTTTTTTGGGTTTTTCGCTCGGCCAGTCGTTTCCTTTTGTCTGACAACTAAAACTCTGCGGACGACGAAGGCAGCGTGCCGTCTGGCTTGTAAGGCCGTGGCCTCGTATACAAAATAGATTTCGGACGCGCATGACGGGTGTCCGGTGACATAACCGCGACATAACCGCGACATAACCGCGACCCAACCGCGACACAACCGCGACACAACCGCGACACAACCGCGACACGACCGGGACATGACCGAGACTTAAGCGCGTGGAAATAGGCTCTACGCCCCTCCCTCCCGCGATATAACGCGCTCTAGGTCATTGTTCGATAAACTTCGACGTTCTGCATATGTTGGTCGATGCCCTCCATGCGTTTCGCGACGCATAGGGCGAGCGAATCGGGAGCGATCAGCGCACGTTCGGACGCCCCTAATTCGGCCCCTCCAGGTCGTGGATCGAAGTTTCGGCCTAGCCTGAAAGCCTTCTCTGCCCTAGCGATCGAACTAGGACGTACCTTCTAGATGTGAGAAAATCGTAACATCCACTCCCGGGAACGGATGGCGGCTACAGTTTGGAATCAAGCATGCATGATGACGAAATCGAGGGGTTGGATTCGACAGAGGAAGTAGCGTTTAACAGCTACTCTCTCGACTCTGTGTTTGTCAGAACAGAGCAGCGAACGCTGGCGGAGGTGGTCAAGCGCATCGAGGCGGGTCGTTACATCCTCGACCCCGAATTTCAGCGCGATTTTGTGTGGGCCGCGGACCGGCAGTCGCGACTCATTGAGTCCTGCTTGATGCGCATTCCGCTTCCGGTCTTCTATGTCGCGGAAGAGCCGAATGGCCGCATCGTAGTGGTAGACGGACTCCAGCGACTGACTACGTTTCGGATGTTCCTTGCTGATAAGTTTGCACTCACTGGACTGGCCACAACAGATGCGTTGACCAAACACCCTCTAAACGGAAAGTACTTCAGTCAGCTTCCGATCAACCTGAGGGAGCGAGTCGAGGATACTCAACTGACTATTTACATTCTTGATCCAAGAGCACCTGAGCGTGCAAAGCTAGATATCTTTGATCGAGTAAATAGCGGAGTGCCACTGAGCCGCCAGCAGATGCGAAACTCCCTCTATAACGGTCGTGCGACAGAGTGGATTCGCAGTGCTGCAGCAAGTGAGGCGTTCCTATTGGCAACGGGGAACTCGCTCGATGTTAAGTCGATGCGTGACAGGGAGGCAATCAATCGATTCTGCGCCTTCTATTTGCTTGGGTATCAAGGATACCGCTCGGGTGACATGGACGGGTTTTTGGCACAGGCCTTGACCGTGATGAGTGAGATGTCTCAGTCGGACCTAAACGTTATGCATGAGCGGTTCGAGCGTTCAATGCTGGTCAACTACCTACTCTTTGGAGAGCACAGCTTTCGTAAATCGATTACGAAGGGTGAGAACGCAATCCGATCAAAGCCAAATATTTCTTTTTTTGACGTGGCATCGACCTACTTTGCCTTGCCTTGGAACGCTGATGCTGCCGAGGCTAATCCATATGAGGTCAGGCAGCGGGTCTCAAATGTTCTCTGCAAAAATGCGTTCATAGAGGCCATCACGAACTCGACGAATAACAAACGTTCCGTAGAACGGCGATTTACGCTGTTCGCGGAGGCGCTGGACTAAACATGCTGACTACGATCACTCTCGAGAACTTCAAGTGCTTCCGCAAGCTCGAGTTACCTATCTCGATGCTGACGTTGTTGACTGGTTATAACGCGGCAGGGAAGTCAACGTCGCTCCAAGGCTTGCTTTTGCCTGCGCAGGGGGTTCGACAACGACGCTGGAAGAGTGCTCTTTATGCCAACGGTCCTCTGCTCGAACTGGGCACGAGCAATGAATTGTTGCGCGAAGGATCTGAAGGCTCGTTGTTTTCAATTGGTCTGCACCATTCACATAACGAAGAATTTGTGTGGGAGTTGACGCCCAGCGAAGACGGGATTGGGCGTTTAGCGTCCAAGACTACGATCCGACTAGGAAATAACCGCTTCGTTGCGGCTCAAGATGTCGACGAAAAAGAATCGATGCTAGTTCGTTTTTTGCGCGACACAATGTACATCAGCGCTGAGCGCCGGATGCAGCAGGACTTCCACTTGGCACCCGAGAATCGAGAGCCAGATGGAGCTCCGGATGTGGGAGTGCGTGGCGAGTACGCGGCGTGGCAGCTTCACAAATGCGGAGATGATCTTGATGTTGATGCCCAACGCTTCGCCGAAGGTGAGTCGTCGCCAATCTTACGCAAGCAGCTCAATGCGTGGGCCTCATACCTATTTGGCTTTGTCGAATTTAACGCACGTCGGCCTACCGTCTCCAGACAGATATGGCTGGAACTGCGCACATCGCACACCGGTGCTTGGCGACGGTCCGCAAATATCGGATATGGGCTCTCATATGCATTTCCAGTTCTTCTCGCCGGGCTGGTAGCACAAAAGGGGCAAGCGGTCGTCGTTGACAGCCCTGAAGCACATCTGCACCCCATGGCCCAATCCAGGATGGGATACTTTCTTGCCTGCATGAGTCGGGCCGGTGTTCAAGTCATTGTTGAGACCCACAGCGACCACGTCATAAACGGGGTGCGTCTTGCGGTGCAAGGAGAGAAGGCCTTGCCCGAAGACGTCGGATTGCATTTCTTCAGCTCACAGACTTCGGCCTCTGAAACGGTGAACGACATCATTACACCAATCATGGATTCTGGAGGCGGGATTAGTCACTGGCCTACTGGTTTCTTCGACCAGGCGGAACGAGACCTTTCTCGATTGGCAGGCTGGTGATGACTCTTTGGGTCATCAACGAGCTCTCGCTCGATCAACAATTCGCCAATCCTCAGAAATTCGTCGAAACCTTACGACATTTGTTGAAGGCTCGACAGAATAGTGAGGCGCTGCGCGCCTCATTGCGGATCACTCCCGTGATCGCAGAGCGTCCCGTTTGTGCGGGCGTCACATTCAAGCAGGCCGTTTATCGCGAGGCCAGCGCCATTGAAAAACAACAGGTAATTACATGGATCGCGAATCACGGGCCTTTCTGGACTGACGATCGTCCGAAAATCGCGGACGATCTCTTCTATTGTTTAACAGAAGATGTTACCGAGACAGGTCTCGGCGAGACTGCCCGACGTCGTCTCATGTCTTCCGACGCGGAGGCGTTGAGCTTTGACGGTGCAAGAGCACCGTTCGGCGATCAGACCATCACATTGGTCCATGGGTTGCTCCAGGAGCCTCTTGGTCGAGTTGATGTGCCCAACATCATCGATGTATCAGTGCTGGTGGATGCGTGTACAGCTGCCCCTGCTGTCCCCACAACCTGGAATGCAGCCCTCGACGCACTGAAGAACAGGTTCGCAGATGTTTGGTTTGCTCCCAATCTTGCAGACTTTCTGGACGGTCGTCCGTTTGTTCCATATGTGTATGAGCGTGCGACTGAACTCATCAGTGTGCTTAGCAAAATGGCCAATTCTCGACATGCGAGTGGCGCTTTGGGCGAAGTAGGCATGCACTTGTATGCAACCCACTTTGTTGGTGACAAAGCGTGGTTTACGGATGAATCGGATGCGAATAAGGCTGCTTTTAAGGAAGCTATGACCTTCCAACTTGGGTCAGGCAAAGAAGAAATATGTTCGTTTCACGGCAAGATCAAGACGCCGCAATATCGTATACATTTTCCGTGGCCGCCTGAACCAAACAAGCCGATTGAGATCGTCTACATTGGCCCGAAAATTACAAAAGCCTAGCTTTCAAACGGCCATTGCTGCAAAGGGCGCTCAAACATCGGCGCAGAAACTCGGATCAGCTCATGCGTCGGCTCTACGCACCAAATGGCAATCCTTAGCTCGCCTTAGAGGCGGTCTTCAATCAGGTGGCTGCTAGGATGAGCCCTTGGAGACCGCGTTTTGGGTCGTATTTGGGCCGAATGGTGAGATCCTGCGACAGGAAAGATTGTATGAAAATGCATCGGAGGGGTGGAAGAGCGGCCGCGGTGTTATTGCGCAGTTAGGTACAAGCTAACAGGCGCGAAGTTTTAGTTGGCGCTAGCCGCCGTTTTTTATGGCTTGGTGGGCTCGCGCGATCTGAAAATCCTTTTCGAACATCACAAATGAAGGCGCCTGATTGCTAAGTTCGAATCATGGAAGGGACTGCAATTTCAAGCAGGCGGGTCAGCTTTCGATGAACCACCACGCTACGCTCTCTCTGGATGGAGCGGCTGCATACATGCTAAAAAGGCAATCGCACGAGTCAGTATGTCGGGATATAGGCTCTATGCAATCACACCGGCTAAATGCTCACGGGCAAGTTGGACGAGCTCGGCAGCAAGCCGAGCCACTGCAATCTCTTGTGCACTCTGTATCGACCCGAGAGTTTGACGCGCAACGGGCCAGCATGCGGACAATACTGCTCCAAGATCAATCTCGCGCATTCGATGATCTTTTCGAAGGGCGAGCCCAATTGCCGTGATTCAGTAGACCTCGTAGGGTACCCAGAATACCTTGTTGGGGAGCTATCTTCGAGCAATTTCGGAGGTTGAAAATTGTTGAATAGCGCAGTGATAAAGGCCCTCGACCTCTCTCGAGTGGGACGGTCGCCCGCTGGCCACTAATGGATGTCGCGTGGTCATTTTTGGGAGCGGAGTTGGCTAAAGATGCCGGCCTCCACGCCGAAAAAACTGTTAAACCGAAGAAGCGACGAGCGCAAGAGTGCGGGCGGAAAGGCCTTACGCGAACGGCATATAAACGATTCCCCCATTTTGGCGTCAGGATGAGGAGGTGTAAACGCTCTAGTGCGCTATCGCGGGAATTCCGCTACGACGGTTAATGCTATTGACGCTGCGCACAAAGGCGGCCCGGAAGTCTTCTCGCAGGCCAGACCGCTCCACATAGTACGTCACGTACTGCCTGAATTTTGCCTTGTCGGAGTCCGCCCATGCCTTGCAGCGATCAATTGGTGTTTTATTTGCATCAACAACATGAGCTAGTGTCAGTGACTTGATTTTTGCAGTCTTGAAGTCGGCGAGGAAACGTGCCTTCTCGCGACCGAATTTGTCGAAGAATGGATCATCATTATCCAGTCCAATGATGAAGGCAACGATTCGTCGTTCAAGCGCAAGAGATTCAGCGTCTGGAAGTACTAAATAGAGCGCAGGGTTTTTTATTTTGGCAAGTTCCGCTTGGCCTACGTCCGCGTCAAACAGTGCCAGAGAGCCTTCCAGTAACAGAGGATATTCCACGCATAATTTACGTAGTGCAGTCCAGCTCGTACCCACCTTGCCGCCATCAGGATCCAACGAGGAGTGAAACTCTACCGCTGCCAAAATGGCCTGCGACTTGATAAGCCTTTTGGCAAAGTGGACTGCATACTCATCCTCACAGAATACTTTCAGCTTGCGAGCGGCGGCGACTTTTTCGGGGTCCGTGAAAGTCAGTTCCCTATACGCTAGATTGTAGTCGGGGTTGTGCAAGATCGGAAAGTTATCGCTCCGAGCGGAAGATTTGCTCACGAAGTTAATCACTATCCGGTTTGCAGCCAAGTTCGCCGCGTGCTTGAGATAGAGGTGCTGAATCAGATGAAGCGAATGTGTAGAGATTACAACTTGCACCCGATTCTCAGCGCTCCAGTTGTATAGGTAATCAACTAGTTGCAGCTGAGCGACGGGGTGAAGGCTACTTTCAAATTCATCGATGCAGAGGATACCGTTGCCGTGATCCTTCTTCCGATCAAGCGCTCGACGAAACCCGAGCAAACGGTTGAAGATAGCGCCGAGGTTGTCTTCACCAGAGGATATAGACTGCCAATCGTATCGGGCAGAAGCGCCAGCCAAAGCGAACGTGGTCTTAATTCTCTTTTGATGAACAGGTACGAATTCCTCGTACTCCGAACTCGGGAAGACCGTCTCGTAGAAGTGTTTAAGCTCTTCCGCCTCTTCCCCGGATAATCGGATCGTGTGATCGGTGGTGGGCGTAGCTAACGTGTCCACCAGAGGAAACAATCTCTTCAGGTTTAAAAAGGATGTATTGTAAACGAAGTTACCATCACCTTTCTCCGAACCCGATACGACTATACGGTGTCGATTGGTTTTCTCGTCTACTCGATAAATAGAAACCGGCTCACTTAGAATCTCCCCAGAGCTGGTCTTCAGTAGCAGGTCATAATTATATTCATCTCTATCAAAATCTGGAGAGAGCTTGAAAACCTCTTTTAGCTGCGTCTTAAGTTTCGCGCCAAATGCGTCTTCGGCTTCACTAGAGAATGGATGTGCTAAAAGTCCCATCAAGGAAGTTTTCATCGAGCCATTGCGTCCGGATATCACTGTAAGGCGCTCGCCGAGAATCATGGACTGGTCACGCAGTGAGCGAAAGCAACGAATTCGAATGCCAAGTATTGACTTGATAGTTACGTCTTTGTTGCCTTCAATTCCAAGTGTGGATCTACGCATGCCATCAGGGAGGTTACTCATTTCTAGTCTTCTCTTGTGATTCATTGGTCGTCGGACTGCGACATGCCTCTGCGGAGACATCGGAGCATTGAGGTCCAGTTCTCCTCGGTGCTAGCAAATTTTGGAATTCACGCAGGTGGCGGTAAGCTACGGTAAACGTAACGGGAAGAAACTGCAAATGACGCGTGAAAGTTTTGAGTACCGGGCTGGTGTCCCCGTGTTCGACCTACTTCTCGACACGAGGAATGCTCGAATTCGGACTGGACAAGATCAGAATGACTGCATTGCGCGGATCATGCGCCGTGAGGCGCATATGCTCAATCTGATGCGAGATATCGCACGAGCCGGCCTATCGACCAACTCCATCCTTGCGTCGCCAACGCCCGATGGCAAATGGATTGTTCGTGACGGAAATCGCCGTGTGACGGCCCTGAAGTTGCTGAACCAGCCGGACTTGGTAGGCGACCCAACTTTGACAGCGAAAATTCGTAAGATTGTTGAAGAGGCGACCGCAATTCCGACTACGGTCGATGTCTATGTATCCAGCGACGAAGATGCCCTTCGCCGCGAAATGGTTCTGCGTCACACTGGTGAGCTGGAAGGGGTCGGTCAGGTGCGATGGTCGCCATATCTGCGAACTCTCTTCCTGCTCGATGGAGATGAAGGTTCACCAGATCGTAGGGCGGCCCAATACGCCCTGTGGGCGGAGAAACAAGGACTGATCATTGGTGACGATTTTCCAATCACCACCCTGACGCGGTTACTTGATGCCGCTACATTGGAGGCACTGGGCTTTCGCATTGAAGAAGATGACCTAATTTGCATCTCTTCGAATACTGCGTCGAAGACCATCGCGAATCGAATCATCAATGATCTTGCATCAGGCGTCGAAACCGTAAACACCTTATTCACTCCCGCACAGCAGGAAGCATACGTCTTCAAAATTCGACGTGAACTCGGTTTGGATGCGCCGCTGCCAGTTATAGGCTCTATCCCCCCAACTCCGCCATCAAAGAAGAGCCGCGACAGCGGGGCTCTCAGACCGTCATCAAACAAGCCTGCCGGCGCTGGGGGCGAAGGCCGACCTGACTTGCCCACGCCGCGCGCCGGGGGCCGCCTGCGTAAGCCAACGTGGGAGAGGCCGCACTTATTCCCATCAAATCGGCCCGGCTTCGACGTCCCGAAAACCCATAGCAAAGCTTACAACTTAGTGGGAGAAATTCAGAAGTTAAAAGTCTCGATCACCCCTATAGCCATTGCAGTCTTAATGCGCGCCTTGATTGAGTGCAGCGAAGCGCACTTCCGCGAAGTCCATGGACTCCGCGATCAACAATACCTAAATAAGAACATTTTATCCGCAGCTAAGAAAATGGGCGAACTTAGCCTTCTCACGCGTGATCAGGTCCAGCTGGTGACCGATCGAGCCTCAACTGAGGGCGACTGGCTCAACATTCGCACCCTGCAAAAGTATGTCCACTCTCCGGATTTTCATCCAAATCAACAGGTGCTAAATACATTCTGGGATGAGGTTTCGTGTTTCGTTGCTGTGTGCTGGAGAACCGGCTGATCCGGTGGCTTGCGTTCGCCTTGACGGGTTCTGAGTGCGGCGTAATTCGGGAGGAGCGTGCAGGTGAATGCCGCCGCCGAAAAACAGCGCTTCCGTGGCAATAGGTCTCGCAGTGTGTGTTGTGTATTTCAAAGAAAACTCCGTCCCGTTTTGTTCAGCATATAAGGCCCGGATTTCGGGGCAGTTGTCATAGCTCACGATCCAAGGTGTCCGCAAGTTGGACACGGCTGCGGCGATCGCCATGTGATCGTCCGGTACATAAAAGTTCCGGTAGAGTTGACTACCCTTTTCATAATAGGGCGGATCGAGATAAATGAGACTTCGTTCGGAGAGATCTGCGCATACTGAGCCAAGTAGTTCAAGCGCGTCCAAGCCGTAGACAGAGATGTGGCGCCGCATGGACGCGATTCTCGAAATCCGATCTCTGAGGTCCTTTTTATTGAACCTGGCATCCACCTTGTAAGGTCCAGTCTGATTCAGGCCTCCGATCACGCCACCCGCTAGGATGCCCGACCTGTTGGTACGGTTGAGGAAGAAGGTCGCAAAGCCGATCTGTGTTGCGTCATGGTGTGCTAGGTTGTGATGCACCGCACGCTGTTGGTGCCATTCATCCATGGTGACGGGAACGGCATCCAACATCTGAAGAAAGCGCTCCGTATCTTGTGTAATCGCCCACCAAAAAGCCGCGACGACAGGATCCGCATCGTTGATCACAATGTGATCAACATATCCTTTGAGGAGCAAATAAATCGCGGCACCGGCCCCACCAGCATAAGGTTCAACGTATATGCCTCCGCTGATTGAATTATGGCGCAACACATCTGCTATCCATGGGCCTAGGCGAGCTTTTCCGCCGGGGTAGCGTAGTGGAGTGAAGAACGTGGTCACTTGAATTTCCTTTGTTATTTGGATTTTACGTCGAACACTGACCTCTGCACGACGTTGCCCGGCGAGAGCGGCTGTCGGAGAGGCGACGAGCAGAGTGTTGGGATCGCTATGACATCCATGCTCACAGACCTGGGATCGGCTGCCATCACATCATCCAAGTTCGTGAGTCGCGGTGTTGGCCGTATGCCGCCATTGCGCGGCTTCGCTCCTTCCGATATCTAGCGCTGCCGTCTTCTCCTCCTGCCGATTGACTGTGCCTGATAGCTTCCCAGCATTTTCCGTATAGATTTCCGTGTGGAAACGCGCACGCGAAATCGCCACGTAGTAGACGTCGCGCTGAGTCGTGCGGCTGAAACTTTCGGAGTTGATCAATGCCCGATCGCATGTCAGCCCTTGCGCACTGTGGCTTGTAGACGCATAGGCCCGATCCAGATGCAGCGGCGCTGTTGCCGCATTCATCGTGATTCGGCGGCCGTTGCCGCCGATGGTGACCGTTGTGGGCGTGACGGCGAGCACTTCAAACCGATCACCGTTGGCCAAGTCGAGAGCCGCGTTGTGCCTCGTCGCCCGAACCCAATCGCCGGCGGACAATTCTGCCTTGACCGGTTCGTAGACCGACAGCTTGGCGGCGCGGGCAGGATTGAAGGTGGTGCGGACCTTACTTTCCACATGCTCAACGACTAGGTCATTGGGCTTTCCGGCAAGCGAGCCAATGACGCGGTACATCTCGCCCTGCCGCAATTTCCCGGCTTTGTAGTCCCGCTCCGGCTGCACAATATCCCCAGCGATGAAGTACTTGGCCACGGTTGCCATAGAAGCAGGGGCGTATCGGAGATTCGGTCATGGCGACCGCTTGGGAGAGCGCCTGGGTGGCCTCTTGGAACGACGCAGCTTCGAACTCGGCGGGGGCCTGAATCGGCAAGTCGAAGTTCAACTCCCACTGGTCCGGCCCGAACGTCCAGCTTGCATCGGCGGCCCATCGCACCAGCGCTTGACGCACCGTGCCGTCCTGCGGGCTGATGCGCCAGATTTGCTTGGGGCGTTCAACGATTTCGGCTTCTGCTACAGCCGCCGTTGGCGTGGCATCGACCGTCACGACTTGCGTAGGCGTCGCCGCAGTCGGTGCGTCCTTCACTTCGGTGGTTTGGGGCTTCGTGGCCACTTGGTCGGCGGGAGCGTGTATATCGGACGGCGCGGCGGGGATTGCGCTCGTTGCGGAGGCCGCTCCGCTGCCGGGAGCCGCGGGGGGCTGGGCGGGAGCTGATGTTTCAGCGATTGGCGGTGCTTCGGGGATCGGGATGGGGGGGAGGGGCGCTGACGCGACCATCGTGGGCGATTTACCGGGTAGAACGCTGCGTGGATCGACTCGGTTAATCAACACCCGGCCGGAGTCAGACGGAGCGGGAGGTGCGGGCGGTACGAAGCCGCAGGCCGAAAGGAGGCAGGCCACCGAAACGACGGTGGCCAGGAGACTGACTTGCATGGGTAACTCCAGAGAGGATGCGGCCGGAATGGCCGTTGTGTTATTCCGGCAGATCTCGGCCCTGGGCCGGTGTCCACGGCGGGATTCCTTGACGCTCAAGTTCGAGATGCACAGCTCGCATATCGCCGGGGGAACTATGGCGACGCGACAACAGCAGCAGTTCTAAGACGATGGGGAGCATCGGGGCCGCTTCGGCGCTGCTGGTGCCGGCATCCATCAATGTGAGCCGAAGTTGAGCAACGTGTTCGGCGACTTGGTCGTCGACTTCGAGCCGGTCCCGCAGGTAGGCTGAAAGTGTCATGCCCCTATCAGCGGCGGCGCTTTCGTAGCGTCTGTAGGCGGCGTCCGAAAGGCGGAAACTAATCGGACGCTCAAGCAGCGAGCGCATGGAAGCGTGCTTCTTCAACGACGATGTGACCGATGGCTTCGGCGAATGCCTGTTTGAACGCGTCCCGGCGAATCCTGCGTTCGAGAGCTGAGTCGGGTTTGTCTTTGCAATGGTCCCGGAACTGCTGATCACGGTATTTGGCGGGACTCAAGTCGGGAGCCGTCTGGAACCAGGTTCGAGCGGCGTGGCGGGCGGCGCGTGCAGTCGAAGGGAACTCGAAGGACGCGTGATGCCCGCAGGACGCGATTGCGTCCGCAGGTAGTATGGACCTCATAGGGGAGCTTTCCTGAATGGCTGAGCGCAAACCTCGAGCGAGGTTGGCGGCGCTTGGGGTGGGAAAATGACCCGGAAGCGGCTGGGTCCATTTTGGGGACCCGGACCGCGAATTAGTGCAACTCTATGCGCCTAACATGTAGGTAACGCCGGGGAAGTTCCGCGTTAAATGTCGTTAATTGGTGCGTTCACAGATTCGATTCCTGTCGGGCGCGCCAAAAAAATTCAAATACTGGGCCGTTGTGCGTGAACGCGGCGTGACCCAAACGCCTAGGCCTAGGTGCCTTCCCACCGGCCGGCTGGTCCGGACGCTCCGGGCAGGTGCTTCCCCAACCACTCATCGGAGTGGTCTCGGAGATGGTCCCGCACCAATAAACTTCGTTGATTTCAAGCGGATCGGGTGGCGGCTGTTGGCGCTTCCTGCTGTCAATTCCCAACGTGACGTTCGAAGACACTCTGCCGGTCTTCGTTGCCATCGCCCAAATACTACGAAGCGGCGTCATGGCATTGTTGAACGTCTTGGGTGCGAGCGGGAATAGCCCCGATATTCAAGCAGCAGAGCTTCGTAAGTGATATTTGCGATTTCCCGCTCGCCAAGAGTTGGTCGCCAATAGTTGTTCAGCGTGTTCTCGTACACGTCGTGCCTTTCCTGTGGCTGGTCAGGGCTTACGACAGCCTGCCGTACGCAGCCAGGGACGCGGCGCAGCGCGGGGGAGATCGCCCCGCTCGGCATGGCTCCAGGCTGCAGGAGCGGTTCCTGGACGGCGCGGTGGATGCGCGGGCCTGAGCAGAAGGCGTTGCGGTGTAACTTCTTTCCTTTATCCGGCCGCAATTGGCCTGGATTCGAAAGAACATTCTCCGGCAACGTTTGTATGATGGTTCTGCCCCGAACCGCTGCCCGCGATAACTAATGTTGGCCGATCATGTCCGAGAAAATTCGCCGTTTCCCCTCCCTTTCCCACTGGGGTGCATTCACGGCGGTCGTCGCAGGCGGCCGCCTCGTCGATTGCGAGCCTTTCGCCCATGACAGCGCGCCGTCGGACATCCTGCGTTCGATGCCGGCCATGGTGCATTCCCCGTTGCGCGTGAACCGCCCCGCCATCCGCAGGGGCTGGCTGCGCGACAGGCATCTGAGCGACGGCAGCGAGCGCGGACGCGACGACTACGTTGAGGTCAGCTGGGACGTGGCGTTGGCGGCGGTCCATTCGGAGCTGCTGCGGGTGCGGTCCGAACATGGCAACGAGGCTATATTCGGCGGCTCGTATGGTTGGTCTTCGGCCGGCCGGCTGCATCATGCGCGCACCCAGACGCACCGCTTCCTGAATGCCGGTGGCGGCTGCACCAATCAGGCGGGCAACTACAGCTGGGGCACCGCGCAATTCCTGCTGCCCCATGTGATCGGCAGCTACACGCCGGTCACCGGGCGCGTGACCGACTGGAACAGCGTGACCGCCCATACGCGGCTGCTGATTGCGTTCGGCGGCATGCCGCTGAGAAACACGCAGATCACCTCGGGCGGGGCCGGCGACCACCCCGTGGCGGGTCAGCTCGAACGCGCGCGCGCCGCGGGCGTCGAGTTTGTCGTCATCAGCCCCACCCGGCGGGACATCCCCGCCGGCCTGGATGCGCGCTGGATTCCCATCCGGCCGAATACCGATGCCGCGCTGATGCTGGCCATGATGCAGGCGCTGATCGCCGACGGCATGCACGACGAGGCGTTCCTGCGGACGCACTGCGTCGGCTGGGACGCCTTGCGCGGCTACCTCGAAGGCAGGACCGACGGCGTGCCCAAGACGCCGGAGTGGGCGCAGACCATCTGCGACGTGCCCGCAACGGTGATCCGCGAGCTTGCGCGCCAGGCCCGCGATGTGCGCTCGATGCTGACCTGCGCGTGGTCATTGCAGCGCGCCCATCGCGGCGAACAACCCTATTGGGCCTGCATCGCGCTTGCCGCAGCCTTGGGGCATATCGGCCTGCCGGGCGGCGGCGTGGCGTTCGGCCATGCCTCCATGAATGGCGTCGGCAACCCGCGCATGGAGATCGCCGGGCCCGCCCTGGAATCCGGGCGCAATCCGACAGGTTCGGCGATCCCCGTGGCCCGCGTCACCGACATGCTGCTGCATCCGGGCCAGGCCTACGAATTCAATGGCCGCGAAAGCGTTTATCCAGACATCAAGATGGTGTACTGGGCCGGCGGCAACCCCTTCCATCACCAGCAGGACCTGAACCGCCTGAACCGGGCCTGGGCCAGGCCGCAAACCATCATCGCGCACGAGATCTGGTGGACGCCCATGGCGCGCCGCGCGGATATCGTGCTGCCGGCCACCTCCACGCTGGAACGCAACGACATAGGCGGATCGACCCGCGACCGCTACGTGTTCGCCATGCATCAGGCGCTGGCGCCGGTGGGCGGCAGCCGCAACGACTTCGATATCTATCGCGAACTGGCCGCGCTGGGCGGCTATGAAGAGGCTTACACGGAAGCCCGCGACGAAATGGCCTGGGTGCGGCACATCTACGACTCGATGAGCCGCGCGTGGCACGACCGCGGCCATGAGGCGCCCGGTTTCGACGCATTCTGGGACCAGGGCTACGCCTCCATACCCGAACCCGAACGGCCCTTCGTGCTGTTCGAGGAATTCCGGCAGGATCCCGCAGCCCACCCGCTGCGCACGCCTTCCGGCCGGATCGAGCTGTATTCGGAGAAGATCGCCGGCTTCGGCTATGCGGATTGCCCGCCTCACCCCGCCTGGCTGGCGCCAGCCGAGTGGCTGGGATCACCCGTGGCCGCCCGCTGGCCGCTGCATCTGCTGAGCCCCCAGCCCGCCGGCAAGCTCCATTCCCAGATGGACGGCGGCAAGACCTCGACGGACCTCAAGATCAACGGCCGCGAAGCGCTGCTGATCTCGCCCGACGACGCCGAAAGCCGGGGCATAGGCCAGCACGATCTGGTCAAGGTCTTCAACGACCGGGGCGCCTGCCTGGCGACGGCCGTGATCGATGCCGGCCTCAAGCCCGGCGTAGTGATGCTGCCCACCGGAGCCTGGTTCGACGCGGCCGACGAGCGTCTGGAGCGGCACGGCAATCCGAACGTGTTGACGATGGATGTGGGCACGTCCCGCTTGACGCAGGGCAGCAGCGCGCAGTCCGCGCTGGTGGAGGTGGCGCGCTGGAACGAAGCGGCTCCTGAGATCCGTGCCCTCGAAACGCCAGGGATCACGCAGCTGGACCGTGTCGCCTAGATACCTGGTCCAACTGCGGGATTCCGGTCCAGCGGCGTCCATGCAAGGACGCCGCCATCATTCCGCGGTGATTTTCGCGTTCTCGATGATGCTTCGGTAGCGTCCCGTCTCGGATGCGATGTACTGCGTGAAGTCGGCGCTATTCCTGTAGCCGCTTTCGAATCCCAGATTTTCCAGCTGCGCCTTCATGCTCGGCTCCGTCATGATTTTCTGCGCGGCGGCATCCAGCTTCTGGCGGATCGGATCCGGCAGCTTAGCGGGCGCCCACAGGCCGTACCAGGAATAGAACTCGAAGTTCTTCAGCCCCTCTTCCTGCATCGTCGGCACGTCAGGCAGCAACGGGCTGCGTTTGCTTCCGGTGACCGCGATGGCCCGTATTTTGCCCGCCTTGGCCATGGGCAGTGACGACAGCATCGGATCGATCAGCGCCTGCACCTGCCCGCCGGCCAGGTCGCTCAAGGCCGGGCCGCCGCCCTTGTACAGCACGATGGGAATCTGCAGATCGGCCAGGCCCGCCTCGTAGGCGAACTGGGCGATGGCAAGATGCCCCGCCGAGCCGAAGCCCGTCGTCGCGAAGCTGTACTTGCCAGGGGCGGCCTTCACCGCGCCGACGAATTCCCGGACCGTCTTGGCGGGGACCGTGTTGCTCACGCTGAATATCAACGCGCCCTGGGCCAGGCCGCTGACCGGCGTGAAGTCCTTCACCGCGTCGAAGGTCATCTTCTTCTGGTAAAGCAGCGGATTGATGTTGTGGATCGAGGCGTTGAGATAGAGCGTATAGCCGTCCGGCGCCGACCGCGCGACCACGCTGGCGCCCACCATGCCCGACGCGCCCGCCCGGTTTTCCACGATGACCGTTTGCTTCAGTTCCTCGCCCAGCTTGACGGCGAAGATGCGGGCAAGGCCATCCACGGACCCGCCCGGCGGATGCGGCACCACCAAGGTGATCGGGCGGCTGGGATAGGCGGCATCGGCATTCGCCTGGGCATGCGCCGCGCCCAGCAACGCCAGGCTGGCGACGGCGGCTGCCAGGGTTTTTACACAAATGCGGCGAGAGTATGAGAGGGGCTTTCGCATGACAGTCTCATTGAAGATGAGTGGATGTGTAAACAACAGTCCCGACGCCCCAGGAAGTAGGACGGCCGGATGTCTTTGCAGTAGGAGATGCTAGTAGGTGCCTGGATATGCTGCTCCGTCGATCAAGATGTTCTGCCCGCAGACATAACCGGCCTGGACGGAGCACACATATGCGCATAGCGCGCCCAGTTCCTCGGGCTCGCCGTACCTTCCTGCGGGGTTGTCGCTGCCGCGCGCCTGCCAAAGCTGGTCAAAGGTCTTGCCGCCGGGTTCCAGCATGCCCTCGATATGGCGGCGCTGCGCATCGGTGGCGAATACGCCCGGCAGGAGATTGTTGATGGTGACGTTGTGCCGCACCGTCTGGCGGGCCAGGCCCGCGACGAATCCCACCAGGCAGGACCGCGCGCCGTTGGAAAGGCCAAGTTCGAGTTGCGGGGTCTTGACGCTGCGCGAGACGATATTCACGATACGGCCGAAGCGGCGTTCCATCATGCCGTCCACGACCCGCCGGATCATATCTATCGGCCCGAGTGCCATCGACTCAAGCGCGTCATGCCAATCGGCCCGGGTCCACTGTCGGAAGTCGCCCGGAGGCGCGCCATCCGCGTTGTTCACCAGGATGTCGGGGCTGGGGCAGGCCGCAAGCGCCGCCTCTCGCCCTACGCCCGTCGTGATGTCGGCCACCACATACCGGACCGGAAATCCGGCCGCGGCGCTCATCTCTTCAGCCGCCTTCGCCAGCGTGCTTTCGGTGCGCGCGGCGATGACCACCTCGACGCCTTCGCTCGCCAACTGGGAGGCGCAGGCGCGCCCCATTCCTTTGCTGCCGCCAAACACGAGCGCGCGGCGGCCGCGGATTCCCAGATCCATGCCTATCTCCTTTCGGCTCCGTCGGGGGGTACGCCCGTCAGGCGGCCTTCAGTTCCGGGGAGTGCCAGCCGTACTTCTTGTCCAGCTCCAGCTCCTTGACCACGCGCAGCCCCTTCTGCAGCGCCTCGCCTTCCAGCCCGCGCAAAGGCTTGCGCAGGTCACCGGCCGGCAGGCCCACAGCTTTCATCAAGGACTTGATGGCTACCGGGTTGATCGCCGAGTACGAATAGTGCAGCAGTTGCAGATTGCGCAGATAGGCCTCGCGGAAGCTGGTGCTGACCTCGGGCGAGGTCCAGGGCTTGGAGATGAGCGCCATCTCCGCCGGCGCGATGTTGCCCGTCATGTTGGCCGTGCCGTGGCCGCCCAGGCTCATGGTCGGCACGACCAGGCCCAGGTTGGGCGAATCGCAGCACATCACGGAAACGTCGGGCGCGCCGCGCAGCACCTGCGCCACCTGGCCCACCCTCGTGGTGGACTCTTTGTGGACCACGTAGTTCGGATGCTTGAAGATGCGCAGCAGCTGGTCCCAGTGCAGATCGCTCTTGACGCGCGGCGGGTTGTTGTAGATCCCCAGGGGCAGATCGGTGGCGTCAGCCACTTCGAGGAAATAGCTCTCGATGTCCGCTTCGGACGCGCAGATGTAGGCCGGCGCGGCCAGGATGGCGCCGTCCGCGCCGTTTTCGCGGGCAAAGCGCAGATAGTCCTTGGTCGTCTCGGTGTTGTTGCCAGTGCAGCCATAGAACATCTTCATCTTGCCCGTCTTCATCTTCGCGGTGCGGGCGATGATGTCGTAGCGCTCCTGCTGCGAAAGCATGGACACCTCGCCCGTGGACCCCATGATGAGCACGGCGCTGGTGCCGTTGTCCTCATGGAACTTGAGCAGCTCGCGGAAAGCCTCGAAGTCGGCGCTGCCATCCTTGTTGAAGGGCGTGATCAAAGCCACGAAAGAACCGGTGATTTTCATCTTGCTCATGCTTGTTCCCTTGATGGTCGTGTGGAGAAAGTGTTGTGGAATGCTCAGGTCATACGGCGGCGCGCTCGGCGCCTTGAAGTTCGGACTCCCGCGCGGCCATGGCCGCCAGGCCCGCGCGCAGGTCGGCGATCAGGTCTTCGGGATCTTCCAGGCCCACGTGCAGGCGAACCGCCTTGCCGCTGTACGGCCAGCGCGGCCCGTGGTGCTTTCCCGGCGTGAACGGAATGGCCAGGCTTTCATACCCACCCCAGGACACCCCGATGCCGAAATGCTGCAAGGCGTCGACGAAGGCGGTCACCGACGCATCGTCGCTTGCGTGCAGCACGAGCGTGAATAGGCCGCTCGCGCCCTTGAAATCGCGCTTCCAGAGCGCATGGCCAGGATGCGACGGCAAGGCGGGATGCACCACCGCCTCGACCTCCGGCCGCTCTTGCAGCCACTGCGCGACGCGCAGCCCGGACTCCCAGTGCCGCTGCAAGCGCACGCCCAGGGTGCGCAGCCCGCGCAGCGCAAGGTAGACATCGTCGGGGCCAGCGATCTGGCCCATGTATTGCGTGGTCTTCTTGACCTGGGTCCAGGTGGCTTCATTGCACGTCACCACCCCCAGCATCGCGTCGGAGTGGCCCACGATGTACTTCGTCGCGGCCTGGATCGACACGTCGACGCCATGCTCGAAAGGCTTGAAGAACAGGGGCGTCGCCCAGGTGTTGTCCATGACGACGAACGCCCCGTGCGCATGCGCCACCGCTGCAATCGCCGGAATGTCCTGGATCTCCAGCGTCTCCGAGCCCGGCGATTCGACGTACACCACGCGCGTGTTGGCACGCATCAGCGCTTCGATTTCGCGGCCGCAGGCGGGATCGTAGACCTCCACGTCGACGCCCAGCCGGCTCAGCACCTGATCCAGGAACGAGCGCGTCGGCGAATACGCGCTGTAGGTCACCAGCACGTGGTCGCCGGCCGACAGCAATGCGGTCAGGGTCGTGACGATGGCGGCCAGGCCCGAGGAAAACGCGAGCGAGCGATGCCCGCCTTCCAATGCGGCGATGGCCTCCTCGAACGCATGGGTGGTGGCCGTTCCATAGCGGCCGTACGTGGTCGCTCCCGGCTCTTCGGCGGCGCGCGCGCGCTTCATCTCCTCCCATTCAGCCATGGAGCCCGCGAGGATGGTGGAGGCCCTGCAGATGGGCGTGTTCACCAGGCCGCCAAACCGTTCCGGGTGCCTTCCGGCGCTGACCAATTGGGTATCTTGCTTCATGACTTTCTCTCTCCAAGAATGGGCGGCGTGAGCAGGGTCAATCGCCGCTGATGTTCAGGAGTAGTCTAGGAACGCGCTTGGAGAAAACTTTTCGATTCTGGCAATCCGGATATCCGAAAAAGAGAAAATTTATCTCCGCGCGTCCAGCGCGTTCTTGCAATGCAGACATGGCCTAGAGGTTGTCGAGCGGCAACGCCGTGGTGTACTTGATCTCTTCCATGGCGAAGCTCGAACTGACGTCGAACAGCTCTGCCACCTGGATGAGTTTCTTGTAGACGAGGTCGAATCCCGCGATGTCCGGCACCACCACCTTGAGCAGATAATCGGTGTCGCCGCTCAAGCGATAGAACTCCACCACCTCGGGCATGTCCTTCACGCCCAGCGAGAATTTCCTCAGCCACTGCAAATCGTGGCAGCCCGTCTTTATCGACACGAACACCGTGACGCCGAGTCCCGCCTTGCCGCTGTCCAGCAGGCAGACCTGGCGCCGGATCAGGCCCGACTCCAGCATGTGTTGAATGCGCTTCCAACACGCCGTCGGCGAGAGATGCACACGTTCGGCGATGTCGTTGTTCGACAGGCGTGCGTCCTTCTGAAGCAATTCAAGAATGCTGCGATCTTTCTTGTCCATAACGTTGAGCTGCCATCTGCTATCGGACCTTGCCACCTAACTTTTAGCTAACACTCATTTTATGTACGTGATACGGTCGCCACGATACAATTCATCGGCTTAAACTTATAACGATATTTATAAGTTGGCTCTGAACTCGAGGACGCCATGCAAGAGGTCAATCTCACTCTCACGCAGACCTTTTTCCTTGCGGCGCAGGAAGGCACCTATTCTGCGGCGGCCCGGCGCCTGAATATTTCCTATCAGTCCGTCGCCAATCACATCCGTCGCCTGGAGCAGCGCGTCGGCGAAAAGCTGGTCGTCGCGAAACGCGGCGCCAAGTCCATCTCCCTGACGCCGCGCGGCACCAGTCTTTACCGGCTGCTGGAACCGGAGTTTGATGCCATGCTGGCGCGGCTTGGCAGCATGATCGACAAGGAGCGCCCGGTCATTCGCGTCGGCATGCCCCAGGCTATCTTTTTCTACCTGTTTGCGCCGGTGCTGACGGCGTTCCGGCGGCTGCACCCCGACGTTGAAATCGTGGGCTACGAGCGTGATGTCTCGATGCCAGAGCTGATTCGTAGCGGCACGCTGGACGTCTGCCTGAGCGAACGCTACTTCGGCAGCACCGTCATGTCGCAACGGGTGATCTGCCATTACCGGCCAGCGCTGGTATGCCCTGCCGGCTGGCCCTTGCCCCTCAACGAATCCGCCGTGCCCAAGTGGGCTCTCGGGCGCCCGCTCATCACCTACGAGCCCGGGCAGATGCTGCGCAACATGGCGCTGGAATACCTTTCGGTCGACAATGAGCAGCCCAGGGTCGTGGTCTCGACCTCGACCGGCGCAAGCGCCAAGCGATGCGTGGACGAAGGCCTGGGCTTCGCCTTGCTGCCGGCCTGGTGCATCGAGGAAACCGACGACCGCATCCAATGCGCGGCGCTGACCAATACCTCGAAGATTCCCATCTACTTTGGCGAAGCGCCATACCTGCGCTCGAATCCCTACGTCCAGTCGCTGTACAAGCTATGCCTGGACGTGCTGGCAAAATCCGTCGAAGAACGGGCGAACCGTTGCAAGCCTCTGAAGTCCATCAGGACCCTCAAGAGCCGCAAGCCCGGTGATGATTCTTTCCCATTGCGGCGAACCGGGGCCGGCAAAAGGAAATAAATTTCTCTCTTGGGTCTCTTACGCTAGCAGGAGCCCTTCCAGAGAAAAAAAGCCCATGAAGATCCTCGTCCTAGGCGCCGGCGTGGTCGGAATCTCCACTGCCTACTACCTGGCCCGCGAGGGCCACGATGTCGAGGTCGTGGAACGCCACCCTGCCGCGGCCTTGGAGACCAGCTTCGGCAATGCCGGCGGACTGTGTCCCAGTTTCGCCGCCCCTTGGGCCGCGCCCGGCATGCCGGTCAAAGTGTTGAAGATGGCATTGAAGGCCGATGCGCCCGTGCGCTTTTCGCTATGGCCCGAGCCGGCGCGGCTGCGCTGGACGCGCCAGTGGCTCAAGCAGTGCAATGCGGCGCAATTCCGCGTCAACAAGCTGCGCATGCAGCGCGTCGCTCATTACAGCCTTGCCTGCCTGCGGGAACTGATGGGAGAAACCGGCATCGCGTTCGATTTCCGCGCCGGCGGCGTCCTGCAACTGTTCCAGACCCAAGCGGAATGCCGCTACGGCGACATCGCCGCCAGCGCCTTGAAGGAATTCGGCATTGCCCACAGCGTGCTGGACGGACGAGGGGCAGTGGCGGTGGAGCCTGCCTTGCGCGACGCCGCGATCAACATCAAAGGCGCGCTGCATCTGCCGTCCGACGCATCGGGCGACAGCTACGTCTTCTGCCAGGCCATGACCGCCTGGCTTGCGGATGCTGGCGTACGCTTGCGCTTCGGAACCGAGGTCAGGCGCCTGTTGCGGGAAGGTGGCCGGGTACTAGGCGCGGAAACCTCCGCAGGCGTTCTGAAGGCGGACGCCACCGTGGTGGCCCTGGGTAATCAAGCGCCGGCGCTGGTTGCTGCGCTGGGCATCAGGCTGCCCGTGTACCCGCTAAAGGGGTTCTCCATCACCATGCCGGTGACCGATGGTGAGCAGGCGCCCAGCATGTCGGTGATGGACGAACACAACAAGGTCATGGTCTCCCGGTTGGGGAACAGAATCCGCGCCGCCGGCATGGCCGAGCTGGTCGGTCATGACCTGTCTCTGAAGCCCAGGCAAAAAGCGGTGTTGGTGCGCGCCGTGCGGAACATGTTCCCCAACGGCATCGACTATGAAAACGCCACCTTCTGGGCGGGCTTGCGCCCCATGACGCCGGATGGGCCTCCGATACTTGGGGCATCGGGTTGGGATGGGCTGTTTCTGAACAGCGGGCATGGCTCCAACGGCTGGACCCAGGCTTGCGGCACCTCCCGCGTCGTGGCGGATATCGTGTGCGGACGCAGGCCCGCCATCGACCTGGAAGGACTCACCCTGGACCGCTACGGGAACTAGGCGCTCCCACCAGTCCGGATGGTTGGCACGGTATCGATTAGAACGCAATGGCGATCGGTCGGATTTCGATGCATGCGTTGATGTTTGAGAAAGCGGTCGCGCCAACGGAGTAATAGTGCTCTGGGTGAATCCGCTGGGGCTGAACACAATCGATCACACCGACGAAGGGGCGCCAGCGATCTGCCGCCCAGCTCCGTCGTTCAACGTGAACAAACGGCTATTCACGCGCAAGCGGTCAATGGCGCGGGCGGCGTCATCTGCGCGCCGGGCGGAACGAAAAGTCGCCGCGCGTGAATCCGATACCCAGGATGATCGATTGATGGATGTGGATTCCCGCGCGGCGCTGCGACGTGCCGAGTCACCGCTGTTTCTCAAGGCCCGAACAAACACGATCAAGCTCTGCTTTGGCCTGCTGCTGCTTTCCGTCGACATGTCGCGCCCTGCCGATGCCTTTGGCGGGATCGTTGGCGCGTCGGGCGCTGGCGGCCAGGGAGGCGCATCCAATGGGGGGCGCGGCGGCGATGGAGGACATGGCCAGGCCGCCTTGGACCTCACGACGTCGTACACCACGGCCGGCGACGTCGAAGGCGGGGCCGGCGGCGGCGGTGGGGGAGGCGGTGGCGGTGGACACGGCAATTCCATGGGCGGCGCTGGCGGCGCCGGGGGGAACGGCGGCATCGGCATTGTCATCTCTGGGGACTCGGTGGTGCTGCACAACGACGGCTGGTCGATCCGCGGCGGCAAGGGCGGTGGCGGCGGCGGAGGCGGTGGCTCCACCTTCCACCTCTCCGTGGAGGCCGACGGTGGCCGCGGTGGTGACGGTTCGGTGGGCGTAGGCGGGGCCGCCGGCGGCGGCGGGGGAGGCGGGGCGCATATCCGGACGGGCTTCGGGGGAGACGGCGGCAACGGCGGAGAAAATGGCCTGGGGGGTGGCAGTGGTCCCCCAGGTATTTCGTGGGCGGGCGGCGGCGGCGGTGGCGGTGGCTCATCCGTCAATGGAGGGGCTGCAGGCCAGGACGTGTGGCCGGTGCTGAGTGAGGGGCTGGGCGGACTGGGCGGCATTGCCGGCGGGGCATCTGGCGTCAACGGAGACGATGCCAAGCCGTATGAAGGTTTTGCCCCCGGCGGAGGGGGCGGCGGCGCGCCAGGCGGGGCGGGGGGCGACGGCGGACAGTACACGCGTCTCGATTTGAATGGTGGCGGTGGCGCCGGCAGCAGCAATCATGCTGTCTACGTCACGGGAGCCGATTCTGTCATCATCAACTCGGGCGTCATCATGCCGGGACCGGTCAACCAGTACACCGCCATCAAGTACGCGGGGACCGCCAGCAACGCGACCTTGATGCTGCGTGAAGGCAGCGTGATTCAAGGCCTCGTCGACGCCACCGAATCGGCCGGCAGGAACACGCTGGTCCTGGATGGCGGGGCCGCACTGGCCTTCGACGTCGGCAAGATTGGCGACGGCGCACAGGGCCAGTATTTGGGCTTCAACGCATTCGAGAAGACGTCTGACGGCACGTGGGCGCTGACGGGGTCGCCCGCACTGGCGCTCACGCCCTGGACGCTTCTGGGTGGATGGCTTGCGATCACGGACGACGCCGCGCTGGGGGATGTGGCTGGCGGCCTCGTCTTCGACGGCGGCGGGCTGCAGCTGAACGCCAGCATGTCGTCGCAGCGCGATTTTCAGTTGCGCGGTGATGGCGCGGTCCACACGGCCGTCGGCACGGTGTCCGTGATGCAGGGCACGATCAGCGGCGCAGGCAACCTCACCAAGACAGGATCCGGCACATGGATCATCCGGGGCGGCGATACCGGATCGGGCAACACCACGCCGGTGGGGCCGCTCACCCATACAGGCGTTACGCGGGTGGACGAGGGCATGCTGGTCATCCACGGCACGGCCCTGGGGCAGGCCGATCATGCGGCCAGCGTCACTGGCGCCAGCAATGCGACATTGAGCCTTGCGGACGGCGCCACGCTTGACGGCCAGATGGACGGACCGAACGTCGTTATCGATGCGACGAGCCGATGGAACGTCCTGGCCGATGCCGCCCCTGCCACGCAGGCCAACAACATCAGCACCGTCAACGCGCTTCAGGTGGCCGGCAGCATCGCCTTTTCACCGCCCGCCGACGACACCAGCTTGAATGCCGGCCGCACGCTCACCGCCAACAATCTGGTGGGCGCCGGTGGCGAAGTGCAGCTGCACGTGAACCCGGCCGGCGCCGCGGATCACCTGACGCTGACCCAGGGCGCCACGGGGTTGACCTACCTGACGATCATCACGCCGGGCGGCTTCGGAGATCCGTTGGCCGGCGACGGGTTGCTGGTGGTCAAGGCCGGCGCCAGCACCGACCATGCGTTTCGGCAATCCCCCGGACAACCCAAGCAGGCGGGCGCGTTCAATTACGGCCTGGTGCAAGGCGCGAGAAACGGCGCAGCGGATCTGGCCAACAACTGGTACCTGTTCAGCGATATCCGTCCTGAGGTGTCCATCTACTCGCAACTGGGCAATCAGGCCTTGCGGCAGTCCGAGGTGGCGGTTGGGTCGTTCAACGAACGGATGGGATCAACTGAAACGCTGGCGCGAACCATTTACCCCTATGCCTGGGCACGGTCTATTGGCGTCCTGGAGCGCCGGGATGGCGCGCCCCTGGGGATCCGGCAAGCGAACGTCGCCGTGGATTCGCGGGTGGCCGGACTGCAGGTGGGAACGGACTTGTTCGTGGCCAGTAAAGGCATCGGCCGCCGGAGCGTGGGCGTGTTCGGAACGGCAATGGCTTCGCGTAACGACGTGGCGCACTATCAGGCATCCACGCGTTCGACGGTGGATGCCGGCCGCAGCGATCAAACCCTGTATGGCCTGGGCTCTTACTACACGTTGATGGACGGCAAGGGCGGTTACGCCGATTTCGTCGGACAGGTCAGCCGGTATGGCGTGAAGACGCAATCGCGCGGTGCGCATGGCACATCCCTGCAGACATCCGGATGGGGCGCCGCTATTTCGGCCGAAGCCGGAAAGGCCTTCGATATTCGCGACGGCCACGGTCTGCGCATTGAGCCGCAAGCCCAGGTGATGGTCCAGCACGTCAAATTGCGTGACGCTCAAGACAGCGTGGGCCGAGTTGCCCTGCCGGGACTGAACGCGCTGCATTCGCGTGTGAGTCTGAAGCTATCGAAAGTCTGGGGCGAGCAAGCCCAGACGCATAGCCACGGGTGGCTGATGCTGAGCTACCTGCATACGCTGGGAAAGTCCTCAAGTTCGTATCCCGCCGCGACGCAGGGCGATATCGCATTCGACAACGATCTGGATGGATCGCGCGTCGGCCTGGTGATGGGATATGACCGGCGTGCGGGCAGGAACGCCTTCATCAATGTGCAGGTGCATGCCGAACAGGGCTTGGGCAGCACGTCAGGGTTGCGGGCGGTGGCCGGCTCGGTGGGCGTGAAGTATCTGTTCTAGCGACCTTGCATGAAGAGACCCCCCGGATGGCTGACACGGTCTTGGAACATGCGCCATAGCGATCGTCTGATTTTCCACGGCAACTGATTCTTATGAAGACTATCGCGCATTCCGAGTAATCCTGCTCTGGGTAAAGCCGGGACGCATAAAGAGAATCTGACACACCGACGACACGGGCTTTAACGCTTTTTAGCTCGAAGCCGTCGTTCGATGTGATTAACCGGATTACTCAAACGCGCAACCGGCGACCCCGGTGTTCCACGTTCTTGCGACATCAACATAACGACTCTGCTTGGAGCTGTCCCTCTGCTCCCGATGCAATTGAATTCGTGAAGCGGCGCGTGAATCCACCACCCAGGATGAACCAACGATGCATACGGATTCTTGCTTGGCGTTGCGACATGCG
>JAEYVD010000713.1 GCA_023432075.1 Pseudomonadota bacterium
GGTGCAGGGCACCTCAAAAATATTTCGCATTTCACGTCATAGTTTCGTATAGTAAATTTTTTTCCAGAATCGCCACTTAGGCATAACCCTTAAGCGAAGACGCTGACTTCGCAAGGCATCGAAGGAACCGGCATGGACACTCCTCAAGACATCCTGCGCAATCTCGGACTCAATTCCAGTGCGCTCACCGGCGGCACCCTGATCGCCCGCAGCCCGATCGACGGCGCCGAGCTGGCGCAGGTGCATGAGCACACGGTGGCCCAGGCCCACGCCGCCATCACCCGCGCCCGCCAAGCCAGCCTGGCGTGGCGCGATGTCCCCGCCCCCCGCCGAGGCGAGCTGATCCGCCTGTTCGGCGAGACCTTGCGCCAGCACAAGCAGGCGCTCGGCCGCCTGGTCAGCCTGGAAGCCGGCAAGATCGTCGCCGAGGGCGAAGGCGAAGTGCAGGAAATGATCGACATCTGCGACTTCGCCGTCGGCCTGTCGCGCCAGCTCTACGGCCTGACCATCGCGTCCGAGCGTCCCGGCCACCGCATGATGGAAACGTGGCATCCGCTGGGCGTCGTCGGCGTCATCAGCGCCTTCAACTTCCCCGTCGCCGTCTGGTCCTGGAACGCCGCGCTGGCGATGGTTTGCGGCAACGCCGTCGTCTGGAAGCCGTCTGAAAAGACGCCGCTCACGGCCCTTGCCTGCCAGGCCCTCTTCGCGCAAGCCGTGCAACGCTTTGGCGACGCCCCCGCCGGCCTGTCCGAAGTCCTGATCGGCGGCCGCGAAGTCGGCGAAGCCTTGGTCGACTCGCACACCGTCGCGCTGGTATCCGCCACCGGCTCCACCCGCATGGGCCGCCAGGTCGGACCGCGCGTCGCGCAGCGCTTCGGCCGCGTCCTGCTGGAACTGGGCGGCAACAACGCCATCATCGTCGGCCCCACCGCCGACCTGGACATGGCCGCGCGCGGCATCGTCTTCGGCGCCATCGGCACCGCTGGCCAGCGCTGCACCACCACCCGCCGCCTCATCGTTCACGAAAGCATTGCCGACGAACTGGTCCAGCGCCTGCACAAGGCCTATGCCAGCGCCCCCATCGGCAACCCGCTCGACAGCGGCAACCTTGTCGGCCCCCTGATCGACCGCGCCTCCTTCGACGCCATGCAGGCCGCCCTGACCGCCGCACGCGAACAAGGCGGCGAGGTCACCGGCGGCGAACGCGTGCTGGCCGACCAATACCCCGACGCCTGGTACGTGCGCCCCGCGATCGCCGAAATGCCCGGCCAGACCGACGTCGTCTGCCATGAAACCTTCGCGCCCATCCTCTACGTGATGCGCTACAAGGACTTCAACGACGCGCTCGCCATGCAGAACGGCGTGCCGCAAGGCCTGTCGTCCGCCATCTTCACCAATGACCTGCGCGAAGCCGAGACCTTCCTGTCGGCCGCCGGCTCCGACTGCGGCATCGCCAACGTCAACATCGGCACCTCCGGCGCCGAAATCGGCGGCGCCTTCGGCGGCGAAAAGGAAACCGGCGGCGGCCGCGAGTCCGGTTCCGACGCCTGGCGCAACTACATGCGCCGCGCCACCAACACCATCAACTACTCGCGCAACCTGCCGTTGGCCCAAGGCATCAAGTTCGGCGAATAACCGCCGATCACCCTGCCGCAAGGCCTGCCGGATCCGCCGCGCAGCGCCTTCGCCCAACACCTTTCTCCAAGCCCCGCGCATTGTCGACAATGCGCGGGGCTTTCGCATTGCTTACAGCCCATACAACCAATTAGCCTGACTTACAAACTGTTGCCGGGGACGGTGCTACATTGCCTCATCACAAAAACCATACACGTCCTCAATGACCTCCAGCCGTCCCTTTCATCGCTCTCCCACTACCCGCCTCGCCGCCGCCATCCTGGCCCTGAGCGCGGCCGGCTCCGCCGCGGCAGGCGTGTCTTACCGGCTGGACCGCCCCTCCGCGGCGCCCGGCGAAACCGTCACCATCGAAGCCGTGTTCTTCAACGAAGGCGGCTCGCGCGTGGACTGGCAGGCCCCGCCTGAACTCGTCCTCCAGTGGCGCAGCCCCAACGGCCAGATCGTGCGCAGCCTGGCCAAACTGAAAAGCGGCCGCGACAACTACAGCGTGCCCGTCAACAACTTCGCCCGCATGTCCTGGACCGCCGAAGTGCCCGCCACCGCGCGCGGCCTGCAAGCCGTCTCCATCGAAGGCCAACCGTCCATGATGGCGCTGGACGCCACCGGCCGCGACAGTGGCACCCTGGCCAGCACGCCTGCCCAAACTCCCGTCGTCGACCCCCGCAGCGGCCAACCCATCCCGCCCGCCGCCGTCGCCGCCGCGGGCGCCTCGCCCGAAGCCGGCCCCGCCCCCGCCGCCGCCGTCGAACAGACCGTCGAACAGGCCGCCTTCGACAAATTCCGCAGCGCCTTCTCGGCCTACAAACCCGTCTACTTTGCCGTCGGCACCCGCGGCCTGACCACCGCCCGTTTCCAGATCAGCGCCAAATACCGCCTCATCAGCCCGCGCGGCACTGAAGACTCCTGGCACGACGACTTCTACCTGGGCTACACCCAGACCTCGCTCTGGGACCTGGAAAGCGACTCCAAGCCCTTTATCGACACCACCTTCAACCCCAGCGTCTTCTGGCTCTCCGACGACGTCTGGAAATCCGACAACCAGAACTGGCGCATCGGCATGAACGTCGGCGTCGAACATGCCTCCAACGGCAAGGACGGCGAAGACTCGCGCTCCCTGAACGACGGCTACATCGAACCGCGCTTCCACTACCGCTTCGACGGCGGCAGCACCCTCACCTTCGCCCCCAAGGTCAAGGCCTACTTCGCCGTCGCCAGCGAAAACAGCGACTACTCCGCCTACGCCGGCCACGTCGACTGGCAACTGCGCTGGGCCCAGGACAACGGCGCGGTCGTCACCGCCATGTACCGCCAAGGCGACCAGCGCCGCCGCACCACCCAGCTGGACTTCGCCTGGCCGCTGCAACGCACGTTCCTGAACTGGAACGGCTACCTGCACCTGCAGTACTTCAACGGCTACGGCGAAACGCTGCTGGGCTACAACCAACGCAACGAAAGCCAGTTCCGAGTGGGCCTGTCGCTGATTCCGTAAGGGCCTGACGCGGCACGGAATCGTTGAATGAAAATCGCCGGCTTGAAACGCCGGCGATTTGCTTTGTGCGCGCGTTTGGGGGGTACCCCTCGTGGGCGGGACGGTGTCTGACACCTTGGTATAGAGCGCCGACGCAAGACACCCGAACGCCAGATAAGGCCGCCCGCGCGGCCGACATCTGGCAGCCCCGCAAGATCTTCCGAACCGAGAACCGCCCTACGCCAAAACGCCAAGCAAACCGCCCTCCCCAGCTCTCGTACGCCCTCTATAGACGCAGCCCGCCGCCGTGCCGGGCGTCTCAAGAACCCGCACCAAACCCGCCCCAGCCGCCGCAAGAACCACCGAAAGAAACCACCAGAGAAACCCAACAAAGGGATTTCCCTCAATCCCCCCGAAACTCCAACCCCGTCCCGTAAACTCCGCCCCAAAGCGCACCCAAAAACACCGCGCACCAAGGGGATCCGGGCCGCTAGCCCCGGACAGATAAAGCACAAGCAAAGCCATTCATGTTCGCCGACCTGAAGCACCTCTCGCACCACGCCGCCTGGCGCCGCCAGCTTGAAATGCTGCTCGAATCCGCTGGCGAAGGCATCTACGGCATCGACCTGCGCGGCCGCTGCATCTTCATCAACAGCGCCGGCGCCGACATGCTCGGCTACACCCCCGATGAACTGGTAGGCCGCAACATGCACTACCTCATTCATCACTCCCACGCCAACCGCACCCTGATGCCCGTCCACGACTGCCGCATCTTCAAAGCCTTCCGCGACGGCCGCGGCGAACGCGCCGACGACGAAGTGCTCTGGCGCCGCGACGGCACCTGCTTTGACGCCCAATACGCCTCATACCCCATCCGCAACGACCAGGAAGTCGTCGGCGCCGTCGTCACATTCTCAGACATCACCGCCCGCAAACAGATCGAACGCGAACTCCAAAGCACCCAGGCCTTGCTCGAACGCCGCGTCGGCGAACGCACCGCCGAACTCAGCGCCGCCCACGAATCCCTGCGCCGCCTGTCCTCGCACCTGAGCACCCTGCGCGAAGAAGAACGCGCCCACATCGCCCGCAACATCCACGACGATCTTGGCGCCTCATTCACCGCCTTGCAGCTCGACCTGAACTGGCTGCGCCGCCAACTCAGCGCATCGCCAGATCTTCAGGCGCACCTTGACCGCATGCTCGAAGTCACCCAGACCGCCATGGGCGCCACCCGCCGCATCCTCAACGACCTGCGCCCCGTCGTCCTCGACCACCTGGGCCTCTGGGCCGCCCTCGAAGCCCTGCTGCAGGACCTGCAGACCCGCAGCGGCCTGCAGTGCCGCTACCTTTGCCCGCCCGACACCGAAAGCCTGCGCCTGGACCGCAACGCCGAAATCGCCATCTACCGCATCGTCCAGGAACTGCTCACCAACGTGCAGCGGCATGCCCGCGCCCGCAGCGTCAGCGTCAGCGCCGTCTGGGGCGCCGACGGCCTGGTGCTCACCGTCGAAGACGACGGCGTCGGCATGCAATTGCCCGAAGACCGCCACACCTTCGGCATCCTTGGCATGCGCGAGCGCGCCCGCGCCATTGGCGGCGATCTTGCACTGGACAGCGCCCCCGGCGCCGGCATGCGCGCCCGCCTGCGCCTGAACCCGCTGGCCGCTTGAAGGAAACCGCGCCATGCCCCTGAACCTGCTTATCGTCGACGACCATCTCATCATCCGCCGCGGCCTCGCCCGCATCCTGGAAGAAGACCCGCGCGTCGCCCTTGTCCACGAAGCCGCCGACGGCCCCGCCGCCCTGCGCGCCCTGCGCCAGGCCCACTACGACGCCATCGTCCTGGACGTCGCCCTTGGCGAGCGCGACGGGCTGGATGTACTGAAAAGCGTGCGCGCCGATCATCCGGGATTGGGCGTCGTCATGCTCT
>JAEYVD010000086.1 GCA_023432075.1 Pseudomonadota bacterium
TTTTTTTCCGTTAGCCCTTTCAGGCCCCGATCCCATGGACGAAACTCTCACCAAACTGGCGTTGGACTACCACGCCTATCCCACTCCCGGCAAAATCTCGGTCACCCCGACCAAGACCCTGGCCAACCAGGACGACCTGTCCCTGGCCTACTCCCCCGGCGTGGCTGCGGCTTGCATGGCCATTTTCGACCAGGGCGACGACGCCGCCTCCAAGTACACGTCGCGCGGCAACCTCGTGGGCGTGATCACCAACGGCACCGCCGTGCTGGGCCTGGGCAACATCGGTCCGCTGGCCGCCAAGCCCGTGATGGAAGGCAAAGGTTGCCTGTTCAAGAAATTCGCCGGCATCGACGTGTTCGACATCGAACTCGCCGAAAACGATCCGGACAAGCTGGTGGACATCATTGCCGCGCTCGAGCCCACGCTGGGCGGCGTCAACCTTGAAGACATCAAGGCGCCCGAATGCTTCTACATCGAGAAGAAGCTGCGCGAGCGCATGAAGATCCCCGTCTTCCACGACGACCAGCACGGCACCGCCATCATCTCGTCGGCCGCCATCCTGAACGGCCTGAAGGTCGTGAACAAGGACATCGGCTCGGTCAAGCTGGCCTGCTCCGGCGCCGGCGCCGCGGCCATCGCCTGCCTGGACCTGCTGGTTCACCTGGGCATCAAGCGCGAAAACATCTTCGTGGTCGACTCGCGCGGCGTCATCTGGGACGGCCGCGACGAGAACATGGAAGCCAACAAGAAGCGCTACGCGCAAAAGACCGACGCGCGCACGCTGGCCGACGTGGTCAATGGCGCCGACGTGTTCCTGGGCTGCTCGACCGCTGGCGTGCTGACCGCCGACATGGTCAAGACCATGGCCGACCGTCCGCTGATCCTGGCCCTGGCCAACCCGGAACCCGAAATCCGCCCCGAAATCGCCAAGGCCGCGCGCCCCGACTGCATCATCGCGACCGGCCGTTCGGACTACCCGAACCAGGTCAATAACGTCCTGTGCTTCCCCTTCATCTTCCGCGGCGCCATGGATGCCGGCGCGTCGCGCATCACCGAAGAAATGAAGCTGGCGTGCGTCAAGGCCATCGCCGACCTGGCCCAGGCCGAGCAGAACGATGAAGTGGCCCGCGCCTACGCTGGCCAGGAACTGTCGTTCGGCCCCGAGTACATCATCCCCAAGCCGTTCGACCCGCGCCTGATCGTGCAGATCGCGCCGGCCGTCGCGCAGGCCGCCGCCGACTCCGGCGTCGCCGCCCGTCCCATCGAAGACATCGAGGCCTACCGCCAGAAGCTGATGGGCTTCGTGTACCACTCGGGCCAGCTGATGCGCCCGCTGTTCGCCCAGGCCAAGAAGGCGCCCAAGCGCGTCATCTACGCCGACGGCGAAGACGAGCGCGTCCTGCGCGCCGTGCAGACGGTTGCCGACGAGAAGCTCGCGTTCCCGATCCTGATCGGCCGTCCCGCCGTCATCGAGATGCGCATCCAGAAGGCCGGCCTGCGCCTCGTCGCCGGCGAGCACTTCGAGATCGTGGATCCCGAGGACGACAGCCGCTTCAACGAAACCTGGAACGCGTACTACCAGTTGAAGGGCCGTGAAGGCGTGACGCCGGCCATCGCCAAGGCGATGATCCGCAAGCACAACACGCTGATCGGCGCGATGCTGCTGCGCCGTGGCGATGCCGACGCGCTGCTGTGCGGCGTGGCCAGCAAGTACGACAACCAGCTCAAGTACATCGACGAAATCATCGGCAAGAAGGAAGGCCAGACGTACGCCGCCCTGAACGTGCTGATGCTGCCCGACCAGACGTTGTTCGTCACCGACACCCACGTCAACGAGAACCCGACGTCCGAGGAAGTCGCCAGCATCACGATTCAGGCCGCCGACGAAATGCTGCGTTTCGGCGTGGTGCCCAAGATTGCCCTGCTGTCGCACTCGAACTTCGGCAGCCGCGTCACGGAATCGTCGCGCAAGATGGCCGCCGCGCGCCAGATCGTGCAAGATCGCGCACCTGACCTGGAAGTCGACGGCGAAATGCACGCCGACGCCGCCCTGTCCGAAAAGATCCGCGTCCTGGCCTACCCGGACAGCACGCTGAAGGGCCGCGCCAACCTCTTGGTCATGCCCAATCTGGACACCGGCAACATCACGTACAACATGCTGAAGATGACCGGCAGCAATGGCGTCGCGATGGGTCCGATCCTGCTGGGCGCCGCGCGTCCCGTGCACATCCTGACCACCAGCGCCACCGTGCGCCGCATCGTCAACATGACGGCCCTGGCCGTGGTGGATGCGCAGCAGGAAGCCGCGGAAGAAGCCAAGAAGCGCCGCCGCTGATCGCACCCTCTGGCTGCACGCTCACGGGCGCCCCTCAAACGGGGCGCCCGTTTTCTTTTTTGGATGGTAAAACCTAGCTTGACCTTTACCTGGAGACGACATGCTGGCCGATGCAATGTATGCCTGGTTCCACTACCTGGCGATCTTCGTTCTGGTGGTGGTGCTCACCGCCGAAGCCGTATTGCTGCGGCCCGACCTGACGCCCGCCGGCGTCAAGCGCCTCATCATCTACGACCGCCTCTACGGCGTGAGCGCAATCCTCGTCCTCGTCACCGGGGTGCTGCGGCTGACCGCCGGCGCCAAGGGCGCCGCGTTCTACATGGGCAATCCCTGGTTCCACGCCAAGATTTCGCTCTTTGTCGTCATCGCGCTCTGTTCCATTCCGCCCACGCTCACCTTCCTGCGCTGGGCAAAACAACGGCGCCAGCAACCGGAGTTCGTCCCGGCCCTGCCCGAGATCAAGCGCGCTCGGCGCTGGGTGATGATCGCCTCGCACCTGTTCATCTTCCTGCCGCTCTTCGCGGTGCTGATGGCGCGCGGCATCGG
>JAEYVD010000131.1 GCA_023432075.1 Pseudomonadota bacterium
GCGGCCAGCGTATCCAGCGCATCGGCTGCCGTGTCATTGAAATACATGACCTGCGCCAGGCCCGGGCAATGGTTCTCGTGGTCCGGCTGCGCGCAGAACTGCGCCTCGTCCTTCAGGCGCACGTCGCACAGCACCGCCTGGATCTGCGCCTTCTCGATGATCTGCTTCAGTTCCTTCGAACGCAGCAGCGGCATCGTCGGCACCGTCACCAGGCCCGCCTTGATCGCGGCCAGCCACGACGCCGCCATCATCGGATTGTTCGGCCCGCGCAACAGCAGGCGATTGCCCGGCACCAGCTTCATGTCCTCGGTCAGCACATGCGCGATGCGGTTGGTCAGCGCCGCCAGTTCGCGATAGGTCATCGACGCCGGCTTGCCGTCCTGGCGCCAGCGCAAGGCCACGCGGTCGCCGTGGCCGCGCCCGACCATGGCGTCCACCAATTCCACCGCGCAATTGAAACGCTTCGGATAGGCCACGTCGGGGCCGTCCAGCAGGAACTCAGGCCATTGTTCGCCCGGGGGCAGGTTGTCCCGGGCGAAGGTGTCGATGTGGGCGGATACTTCCATGAAAATTCCCCTTGGCTAGTGCGATGCGGTTTACGTTGCAAAAGGCAGGCGCTCGATGGCCCCTTTACGCCTTCAGCAGTTCACGGGCGATGATCAACTTTTGAACTTCCGTGGCGCCTTCGTAGATACGCAGCGCTCTGATTTCCCTGTAAAGCTTCTCCACCGGCATCCCCGACACCACGCCCGCGCCGCCGAACATCTGCAAGGCCCGGTCAATCACGGTCTGCGCCGACTCGGTGGCCGTCATCTTGGCCATCGCGGCTTCGCGCGTGGTGCGCAGCTTCTGCACGTCGCGCATCCACGCGGCGCGGTACGTCAACAGCGCCGAGGCATCGATGGCGGTCGCCATGTCGCCCAGCGCCGCTTGCGTCAGTTGCAGGTCGGCCAGCGTCTGGCCGAACATGCGGCGCGTCTTGGCGCGCGCCAATCCTTCATCCAGCGCCCGGCGCGCAAACCCCAGCGCCGCCGCCGCCACCGACGCGCGGAAGATGTCCAGCGTCATCATGGCCAGCTTGAATCCCTGCCCCGCATCGCCCAGCCGGTGCGTGACCGGAATGCGGCAGTTGTCGAACGTGATCGTCGCCAGCGGGTGCGGCGCAATCAGGTCGATGCGCTCCGACACCTCGAACCCCGGCGTATCCGCATCCACCACGAAGGCGCTGATGCCGCGCGCCCCCGGGGCTTCGCCCGTGCGCGCGAAGACGCAGTAGAAATCCGCAATGCCGCCGTTGGAGATCCATGTCTTGGCGCCGTTCAGCACGTAATGGTCGCCATCCAGCTTGGCCTCGCACGCCAGCGCCGCCACGTCCGAGCCCGCATCGGGTTCTGACAGCGCGAAGGCTGCAATCGCCTCGCCGCGCGCCACGCGCGGCAGATAATGCTCGCGCAGCGCATCCGAGCCCATCAGCGAAATCGCGCCGCTGCCCAGCCCCTGCATCGCAAACGCAAAGTCCGCCAGCCCTTCATGGCGGGCGAACGTCTCGCGCAGGATGCACACGGCGCGGGAATCCACTTCGGGCAGCGCGCCGCCCCAGGCCCCGCACGGACCGCCCGCCACCGCATACCGCAGCCACCCGGCCTGGCCCATGGCCTTGACCAGCTTCCGGCACGCCGCGTCCGCATCGTGATGATCCACGTCGCCCAGCGATTGCTCGCACCAGGCGTCGACCTCATGCGCCAGCTTGCGATGCGCGTCGTCGAAAAAGGGCCAGTCCAGCCAGCTTGCGTCGCGCATCGTCAATTCCCCTCGAAGACGGGCTTTTGCTTGGCCACGAAGGCCTCGTAGGCGCGATGGAAATCGCGCGTCTGCATGCAGATGGCCTGGGCCTCGGCTTCGGCCTCGATGGCTTCGTCCACGCCCATGTTCCATTCCTGATGCAGCAGCTTCTTGGTCACGCCGTGCGCGAAGGTCGGACCCGCAGCCAGCTGCGCGGCCAGCGTCTGCGCCGCTTCCAGCAGCTTGCCGGACTCGTGCAGCGCGTTGAAAAAGCCCCAGCTCGCGCCCTCGTCCGCCGTCATTGCGCGGCCCGTGTACAGCAGCTCGGAAGCGCGGCCCTGGCCGATCATGCGCGGCAGCAGCGTGCACGCGCCCATGTCGGCGCCCGCCAGACCCACACGGGTGAAGAGGAACGCGGTGCGCGCCGCCGGCGTGCCCAGCCGCATGTCCGAGGCCAGCGCCACCATCGCGCCCGCGCCGGCGCACACGCCGTCCACCGCCGCCACGATGGGCTGCGGGCACGCCCGCATCGCCTTGACCAGGTCGCCCGTCATGCGCGTGAAATCCAGGAGTTCCGGCATGCTCATCTTCGTGAGCGGGCCGATGATCTCGTGCACGTCGCCGCCCGAGCAGAAATTGCCGCCCGCGCCCGTCACCACGACCACCTTGACGTCGGTGGCATACACCAGCGACCGGAAGAGATCGCGCAGTTCCGCGTACGAATCGAACGTCAGCGGGTTCTTGCGCTCGGGACGGTTCAGCGTGATGGTGCCGACCTTGCCGTCGTCCGACACCTGCCACAGAAACGTCTTCGCCTGGTAACCGGCGATGGGACGCTTGTGATGCTTCATGGTGTGTTCTTCGGGCTGGGTGCTCATGGTGTCTCCGTTCATGAATGCTGGATGGTTGGGGCGCCGGACTCAGCCGGTCATCACTTCGCCGCCGTCGACGGCGATCGCCTGGCCGTTGATGGAGGCGGAGGCCGGCAGCGCCAGCCACGCGACCGTCTCGGCCACTTCCTCGGGCTGCACCAGGCGGCCCTGCGGGTTGCGCTCGGCCAGCTTCAGGCGAGCGGCGTCCGGCGTCATGCCGGTCTTCTCAACGATGTTGGCGACCGCACCGCGCACGATGTCGGTCTCGGTATAGCCCGGGCAAACGGCATTGACCGTCACGCCCTTCTGCGCCGTTTCCAGCGCCAACGACCGGGTCAGCCCGATCACGCCGTGCTTGGCGGCGCAGTAGGCACTTACATACCCGTAGCCGATCAGGCCCGCGGTGCTGGCCACGTTAATCACGCGGCCCCACTTTTCCTGCAGCATGCCCGGCAACGCGGCCTGGATGCAGTGGAACGTGCCGGTCAGGTTGACGGCCAGCATCTGGTTCCACAGCGCCGCGTCCGTGCGGTCGAACCGCTGGCTGACCGCCTGGCCCGCGTTGTTCACCAGCACCAGCACCGGACCGAACTCGGTCTCGGCCTGCGCGAAGGCCGCGCGCACCGACGCCTCGTCGGCGATGTCGGCGCTGACCGCCTGCACCTGACCCAGCCGGGCCAGTTCGTCGGTCGCGGCATCCAGCGCGCCGCCGT